>JACRGF010000007.1 GCA_016212395.1 Microcaldota archaeon | reverse complement strand
CGGCGGGAGAATGGTGGCGCTGGCAGAGAGAGAGCAGGACGCGATAGTGAAAAGCAAGGGGGCAAAAGGAAAAAGAAAAGAGTATTTGGAGTTGATGCGCAGTGCGAGCTTGATTGAAGCATACGGGAAGAGAGCAGTAGCGGCAATGAACGTTTACGGAGTTGGAGTGGACACTGCAGCAAGAGTGCTCGCGCGAGTGCACAAAGACGACAACGTGTTTTACGCGGAATTGCTGGAAGCGCAGAAAACGTTCATTAGAACGAAAAGATACTGGGCGGCTTAACAGTCTTCAGTTTTGGGGTTTAGAAGTTTTGGAGTTTCGGGTGGGCTCATGCTTCAATCTCAAGTTTTCAGTTTTGGATTTTGCGTGGAGCACTGTGAATGATTTTTATGCGCGAACAGGAGCAGCGCGTGCAGAATGAGGCTTAACACGGGATACTGTTATTCTTCTTCCGGCACTGCAGAAAGCTCCGCCAGCAGAACCATGCCTCAAAGTTTCATTTCTGTGAACGATCCAAATCAAGTCAGCGAGGGGGGAATTTGCACGCACTGCAACACTCCACGCAGTTTCTTCTTTATTGCCTCGCGCTCCTGTGTTTGCTCCTGAAGCCAGCAACAGTTTGACTATTTCAGCGTGTTGTTGGCAGCAGCATGCATTAAAGCAGTCCAGCCGTTCTTGCAAGCTAAGTTCACGTCGATTCCTTTAACTTTAAACAGCAGGCCGGAAATGAAAGAAAACGAATTCGCCAGAGCGTGCGTTAACGCGGTTTCGCCGAAGTCATTCTGCGCGTTTACGTTAGCTCCTGCTTGAACAATCGCGTGCATGAGTTCAGGAATTTGGTCTGAAGCAGCAATAAAAAACGCAGTCCTTCCTTCATTGTCCCGAACTTCCAAATCTGCATGGGCTTTACACAATACGCCAAAGCACTTACTCCAATGTTCAAAAGCTTGTTCTGTTGAGAGGTCTCTCCGAAATTCGCGCCAGGCGTTAATAGAGAGCATTACTGCAGTTAGCTTGTTGCCATCGCGCGCGTTGACATCTGCCCCATTTTCAATTGCACGTGAGCGTACAAAGTACTGCCATGTGCTAGAATTGGTAAGCAAAAAGTTAGTTGCTTCGTTTCGGCTTACTTGAGCCATGATTTCCCCCCCCAAAAAAGTTATGCGTTAAGCCGCTTATAAACACGCTCGTTTTTCTCTTGCCGTGCGAGTAGGCGTGTTTTTATTTGTTGTTTGTTTAAGGTAGTTTGTTATGGCGGTCAAGCTGAATTTCGTTCCTGAAGAGAACGTGGTTAAAGTGGACGAGCCTGCGAGTGTGAGTTCGCTCGTGCACGGCCATTACGGGGTCATGCACAAGGGAGTCATCACGCTTTTTCCTGAAGAGGCTTTGTACTTAATGGACATTCGCAACGCGCGTTGTTACGACGCTGCGGGCAACGAGTATAAGTTTAATGATTTGGCTGGAAAGTTTCCAGGCAAAAAGCAGATGGCGCGTTATTTCACGTTCAAAGACTGGCGGGACAGGGGCTTGATTTTAAGGCCTGTTTCTGAAGTGCAGGGAAAGTACGGCAGGAACCCTGTGAAAAAGTATCCAAGCTCAAAGTTTCCAGCGCCAAAGTACGCAGTGCGCGGACTGCTTTTTGCAGACGATTTGGTGACTGTAATTGACGACGAGGCTGTAGGGAAAGAGTTGTATGAAACGTATTGGCTCGGCCAGTTTGGAAGCTACAAGGCAGAGCAAAGAGGCAAATTGAGCAAGCTTGATGTTTACGAAACGCTTTTCATGATGAACCACTGCGGGCTAGGGTTGTCGAACGCGAAGGAAAAAGAAGTGATAAAGCTCGCGAAGAAGAGAAGGCCTGACTTTCTTCAAATGTATGAAGTGTTTGAAGACTGGAGATTGCGAGGGTATGTTTTGAAGACTGGCTTCAAGTTCGGGACGCACTTCCGCGTGTACTTCCCCGGCGCGTCGCCCACTAAGAGCGGGGGCGAGTGGGTTCACAGCAAGCACGTTATTCACGTGTTCCCGCGCTCGAGCAAAATGCTTATTTCAGAATGGGCGCGCGCAATCCGCGTCGCGCACTCTGTAAAGAAAACGTTCATTCTCGCAATCCCTGGAGAGAAAAAGGAAGGGGAAGCAGGAGAAGAAAAAAAGGCGGAGTTGGACTTTTTGCTTTACCACAGGAAGAAAGGCGGGATAGAAACTCCGAAGGAAGACAAGCCGAGGTTCCTCATGCTCTCGTTCAGCGAGGAAGAATATATTGGAGGCGAAGAGCTTGCTGAAGCCATTGTTGAAGCGAAGGAAATAGGCTTGGAATTGATTCTCGCAATCAGCGACAGGGAAACAAGCGTAACGTACTATAGAGTGAAAAGATTTGAACTGCCGGGAAGCAAGTACGAGTATTACGAGATAGAATGGGAACAGCCTTAAGAAGTTTTGAGGTTTAGAAGTTTTGGAGTTTCGAAATTTCGGATTGCGAAGTTTAGAGTTGTTTTGCGCAGGTGTGCGTTGTGGTGTTTGTGAAACAGCGTGCGTTGGTTGTTTTGTTGTTTTTGTTCTTTTTTTCTACCATGGGTTTTGCGCAGTTGATTGGAAAAAATTTAGAGTGCGCCCCGCGAGTTGCAAGCAAGAGCATCGACGTGCGCGTTTCTTCTTCTGAAGGCGCTGCTGCCAGGTATACGAGTGTTTTTGAAGGAACGAGCTTGGACATTACGAGTTCGCTCGTGCTGAATGTCGAGAATATAACTGCGAGCGTTGCTTGCGACGAGGCGTGCGGGGCGATAGTTTCAGGAGAGCGCGTGTACTTCAGTGTAGTGAACGCGAACGGGTCTCGCGAGTCGTTTGCAACAAGAAGAGAGAATGATTTTGTGGTAGTTGGAGGCATGACGCTGTGGGTTGACAAAGTGACTGTTGCCGGCGAATGCTCGATAAAATGCAGCGATGGAACTTTTTCAGGAGCCTGTTCTGCAAACAAGCCGTTGTACTGCTCGCATGGAGTGCTCGTGAACAAGTCAAGCGTGTGCGGATGCCCTGCTGGGTTAGGAGTTGCTGCAGACGACTGCCTGCCTTTCCTGTGCGCTGACGGAACTCCTTACGGAAAATGCTCGAGCAAAAAACCGTCGTACTGCGAAGCAGGAGTGCTCGTGAACAAGTCAAGCGCGTGCGGATGCCCGCTGGGGTACAATGCGAGCGAGGAAGAATGCTCGTTCCCGAAATGCAGTGACGGAACGAATTACGGAAAATGCTCTGCGGACAAGCCGTTGTACTGCGAAGGCGGAGTGCTCGTGAACAAGTCAAGCGTGTGCGGATGCCCTGCTGGAACTACGACGTACAGGAACTCTTGCAGAAAGCCGGAATGCAGCGACGGAACTCCGTTCGGCGAGTGCTCGTACAACAAGCCGTTCTACTGCAACTCGAACGGAGTGCTCTCGAAAAAAGCAACGATATGCGAGTGCCCTCGCGACTATGACGCGAGCGAAGACGAGTGCCAAGTGAAAAAATGCGTTGACGGAACGCCTTACAACGAGTGCTCTGCAAGCAAGCCGCGCTTCTGCTTCAACGGAACGTTCGTCGAAGACCCCGTAGCATGCGGTTGCCCTGAAAACTATATTATTGGAGCAGTCGGGTGCGTGCCGGTAGTAAGCGGAGTGAAAGGGGAAGAAGATAACACGAGAAAGCTTGCTGAAGAAATCTTGAAATATTTAGCAGTAGTGGCAATCGCAGCAGGCATTGCATACTTTGTCTACGACAAGTACGCGAAAAGAAAAACAGACGTTGAAGAAACAGAAAAATGGATTTCCGGAGAACAATCTGGCGAAAAAAAACAAGATGAGTTCTCAAGAATAGGGGAATTGCCGAAAAAGAAAAAATAGAAAGGGAGTTGAATTGATTAAAATAGATTTTCACACGCATTCAAATTATTCCTATGACGGAGTTGAAGGCGTGGAAAAACTCGTTGAAGCAGCGCGCAAGCGCGGGCTTAACGGATTGTGCGTGTGCGACCACAACACGATAGCGAAGAAAAAAGAAAGGTTCAAAGACTTTCTGGTTATTTACGGGCAGGAAACGAGCACTAAGCAAGGGCATGTTGCAGTGCTCGGGACGAACAAAGTTTTCGAGAAAGGAATAGACGCAGTGGAACTAGTGGAGAAAGCGAACGACGAGAACGCTGTGACGATAGCAACTCACCCGTTCGCAGTCAGAAAAAGCTCGCTGTGGCAGAATATTTGGAAAGCAAAGCCGACAAGCGCAGAGAAAGTGAACGGCTCTGATTTTGTGAGCAACATTGTTTCAGCTCTCGCGCTGAAAACAGGCACTGGCGGAAGCGACGCGCACTCTTCCTTTGAAGTGGGAACTGGCTTTGCTGAATTAGAGTGCGAGCTGAACGAAGAAAGCGTGCTAGAGTGCGTGCGCAAGGGGAGAATGAAAGCAAAATGGGCGCCGCGGCCAAGCGTGTACGCAAGAATTCTAACGCGCAACATACGCAAGGTATTGAAATGAATTTTTTTGAAGTGCAAACGCGCAAGCAACGGGAAGTGTTGAATATTACCGAGCGAGTGGAAGAACTGGTGCGCGAGAGTAAACTGAAGGAAGGAGTTTGCCTTGTGTTTGTTCCTCACGCGACTGCTGGAGTGATAGTGAACGAGTTCGAGCCGAACATTACAAGGGATTACTTAAAGTTTTTCGAGAAAATCGCTCCGAAAAATGCAGAGTGGGAGCACAACGCGATTGATGATAATGCTGAAGCACACCTCTTGAGCGCGTTCTTAGGGCAGGGAAAAACGATTCCAATTTCTGAAGGAAAATTAGTTCTTGGGACTTGGCAGAGAATCTTATTGTGCGAGCTGGACGGGCCGAGGAATAGAAAAGTAGTAGTGCAAGTAACAGGAAAATGAAATTATTGTTTTAGTTTTTCAATCGCCCGGCAGAAAGATTGCATTGCGCTGCTTTAAGGTGCGCCTCCCGGGCAGAAGATTTGGACTTTTTATGATCAGACGCGACGAACTCGTACTCGCTTGCAGCAAGCAGGAAAAGCATTGCTGCTCTTTTCGGCATTGAACATTGGCGAGAGAGGAAAGCAGCTTCTGAAAAATGATGCGCTGCAGGCTCGTGCTCTCCTATTTGCTTGAAGCGAACAGCGCTTTTCGCGTGAAACTCTGCTTTTTGAAGCGTCTTCAAGCCGTGCTCTTCAGCAAGCGAAGCGTAATGCTCTGCAAGCTGGCGCGCAATGCTATTCGCAGAACCACTAGCCCTGAGAAAACGGAAAAAAACAGCTTGAGTAGAAAGAACGCTTGCTCTAGGCTGAGAAAGGCGTAAACTGCCGTTAGCTACTACTCCATTGCCCATTCAAAACCCCCCAACGCTAAATTGAAGAAAAATATGCAGATTCGAGTTTAAAAATATTGTGCAGAAGATTGCTGGAAAAGCGAGTTCGCGTATTTAAACATGCAAGTTTTTGTTGCTGAATTTAGTATAGCCTGGAGTGTTTCGTGTTGGAGGAAAGATTGTCTTCCGCGCTGAGCGCAAGCAGTTAAAAATATTGGTGGAGTTTATTCGCGTCATGAAGTTTTCAAGCGTGCTTGTTGCTGCGAACCCGAAGAAGCCGCGAGCTCTAGAGCTGGAAAAGCAAGTGGAAAACTTCTTCCTGGAGAGAGGAGTGAAACTGTCCAGGGAAGCGGAATTGATAGTGGCAATAGGAGGGGACGGAACAGTATTGTACAAGACACATAACAATCTAGGCGTGCCTGTCTTCGGAATAGGAAGCAAACGCAGCTTCATCTGCCAAGCAATCGGAGACAATTGGAGAGAGAAACTAACAAGCGCACTGGAGAAAGGAAAAATCGAAGAGAAAGGAATGCTTGATGGACAGCTTAATAAGCGTGAAATAGAACCGTGCCTGAACGAGTACTGCGTGCGCAGCACAGGCCACAGGCTGCTGAGGTTTAAATTGAGAGTGGGAGGGAAAGAGTTTGAATTCCGGGCAGACGGAATTATTTTCTCCACTCCAACAGGCTCTACTGCATACGCTTACTCTGCAGGCGGGAAAGAATTGAAGGAAGGAAGCGGAAATTACGAGATAGTTGCAATAGCGCCTTACAGGAGAACATTCGAGTATGAAATTGTTGATGAAAAAATCGAGAGCGAACTAGAGATAGAATGCGAACAAGACGCGATGCTTGTTGTCGACGGGCTGTTTGAGCACGCAGTAAAGAATGGAAGCGTGCTGAAAGTAAACAAAAGCAAGGAGAAAGCAAAGTTCCTGAAAGCATGAAAAAAAACAAGAAAAAAACAGGGGGGTAGAAAAAAGCTTGTGAAAGCACGAAAAATAAAACAGCTTCGAACAGCGAAAAAAAGCAAAGTTTTTGAAAGCAAGAACAGCAAAAAAAAGTGTTTCCAGTTTCAGCAGTCAAGTTGCAGCCAAACTCCTGAAATCGTCGATGCACGTGGTTTCAAAGCCCTTGTGAGCATATAAGCCAGCTAGACCATGATCTAAAAAGTCTTGTTTTGTTATGGCGTCAACTGGTTTGCTTGCCTTCCATGCCAGCCACGTGTAAGCAGCAGCGCGGTGTTCTCCATTGGAGTAATCAAAGGAGGTTGGAACGCGCGCCATTTGCCAAGGGTAAACTTTCGAGCCGTCGAATTTTCCAGTGCGAGCGTGGTCGAGAGTTTCCTCTAAAGAATGGGCAAAACCGGCTTCAACCAAAGCAAGATAAAGCGAGTGTTGAGTATGCACGAGCAGTCCTGCTACACCCAAATTTTGAAAACTGTCTACAATCACGTTTTCAAGCTTCCCGGTTTTTGACACGACCCAGCGAGTTACTGCAATCCTGTACTTTTGCTCGCTGTAAAGCCGGGAAGAGCGCTTCATCTGCCAAAAGTAAAGCTTTTCATCTGAAAATTTTCCTGCAGCAGAGTGCTCGAGCGTTTCGTCCAAAGGCCAGCCTCGCTGAGCTTCAACGAGCGCTTCAAACAAGTTGCAGGCATAGTGCTTCACCAACCCAGCCCAGCCGCGTTCATGAAAGTCGTCCTGGGAAAGTTCAGTAGCATTTTTTGAAGGAGTTGAGTTCTTCAGTTCGTTCAACAGCCACTTTACTGCAGCAACCCTGCATGCTTTCACGTGGTAAATTTTAGGCACGTCGTTCATTTGGAAAAAATAAGGCTTGCTCGCGTCGAATTCGCCTGAAGAAGCGTGCTCAAGCGTTGCTTTAATTGAGTGAGCCAAGCCGGCTTCAACTAAAGCAAAAAAATGAGAGTGCTTCAAACCAAGAGGGTGCGGGCAGTAAGGCAGCATTGTTCCTAAGCCATTCAATCGAAGATCGTCACTTGAAACTGCAGTAACTTGCTTTCCAAGGCATTCGACGAATTTTCGAGTTATTGCACCGCGGTCAACGCGCTTCCATTTTACAACAGGTTGAATAAAGCCTGCATCGTACCACTCGCCTATTGTGCCATCAGAAATTTTCTCCAGAGCTTTTGCGTGCACTAAAGATTTTGCAGTAGAGCCTACTGTGGGAAGTGTGAGGGTTATAACGTCTTCTTTTCTCCTGTCGCAAACCATTTCCGCAAGCTCTCCGGGAGCAACTGCAGCCTGCCTCGCAAATTCAGGCAGCAAACTCTTGAAACATTTATCAGTTATTTTGAACAATCCAGCGTTAATGAAAAACAAGTCACGCCATCTTCTGAAACCAGCGAGGCCTTCATGCTTTAAAGGCATTGGAAGGCGCGGAGCTGAATGCGCTTGAGCACGAGTGGGTGCAGAAGACTGCTGTGCTTGACTCATGAAAAAAGTTATGCAAAAACTGGAATAAAAACCCCACACAAAGAACAAAACAACTGCAAAACGAATCAAACTCAAGAAACAACTGTATAGGCAAAAACAACTGCAAAGCTCGAAACTCCAAAACCCCTAAACTACAAGACTTCACAACCCCCTAGACGAAACGTAAACCCTAGAACAAAACTAATTAAATGCTGGAAGCGTTGTTTTTATTTATGCATCCGGAAGCGAGAATGTGCTTGACATGCAAGGGCGGGAGGAATTTGTGCGGGTTAGGCTACTGCCCGCTTTACGAGAAGATGAAGATTCAAGCGCCTATTTCCAAGAGTGTTGGCGAGGAAGTGTTCGGGCCTTGCCCTCCGAACTTGTTCGTGGGCAGGCACGGGTACCCGAGAGTTTCGTGGGGGCCCATGGTTGATGTTTCGGAAACTGCAACAACGAGTTGCAGCAACGACGACCCGAAAACGTGGAAGAACTTGTCGTACAGTGAATTGATTTCTATTCGCTCTAATGTAGTAAGAAGCGAGAGCACGCTGGACGTGAATTCGACGAGCAAGCTGTTGTGCGACGCGCAGGAAGCAGTGTTGAGCGTAAAGCCTGTTGATGTTGAAGTGACTTTTTCGAGAAAGCCGAAAATGGAGGTGAGCTTTTCCCCAATCACCCAGCCAATGGGCCCAAGCGGGCCTTTGAAGAGCTTCCGCGTGTGCGAAAACCCGGTAATTCCGAAAAGAGTGGATGAAGTTGTTGAAGAGAGAATGCTTGCAGTGGAAGCAGCAGGCTTGCTGTGGAATTCCGGGTTCGACGTTTATTATTTAACGAAAATATTAAGCGGAGGAATCCTCGGAAAAGAGGGCCAAAGGAAAATGGTGCCAACGCGCTGGAGCATTACTGCCAGTGATGATATTGTGGCAAAGCAATTGATGCAGGAGATTAGGGAGTTTGAGGAAGTGAAGGAATTCATGGTGTTTTCGAACGAGTACTTGCATAACAGGTTCGAAGTTTTGCTCATGCCTGGAGCGTGGGAGTACGAGAATTTTGAAGCATGGGCTCCGAAAACTTTGTGGACTGAAGGCGCGAAAGCATTCGAGCTAGTGGAGGAATACGAAGGGTTTGGGGGAAGGACGAAGTACGCGGAGAAAGAAGGAGGCGGTTATTATGCCGCGAGAATTGCAGCATGCGAAGCGCTCGCGAAAATGAAAAAGCAGGCGCGAGTGGTAGTGTTCAGGGAAGTGTACGAAGGGTACGTAGTGCCGTTGGGGGTGTGGCAAGTGCGCGAGAATGTGAGGCAGGCGTTTGAAAAGCCTGCGAGAAAATTTGCAACTCGCGAGGAAGCGCTGAAAGACATTGCCGGAAGACTAAGGCTGGAAATGAAAGAGTACGCGAAGCAAAGCGTTGTGCTGAGGCAGAGAAAGTTAAGCGAGTTTTAACGCGTTGCGCTGAAGCAGAGGCGATTAAGCGAGTTTTAAAGCAAGAGTTGAAGCTGAATGAGTTGGGCGAGTTTTGAAGAAAAGTTTTCTTTTTGCAGACTGGCTGGTTTAAATAGCTCGGAATGGTTAAAATTCAGGGGTTTTTGTGGCTGACGTTGTGGGCAAGCCTAACGCAGGGAATGCGGTTTTGCGAGTTGCAAATGAGAATGGGAGCGGAGGCTTTCAAGCAAGGCGGGTTTTAAGCGAGCGGGCAATTGGCGCAAAGTTGAGTGCTTTGCTTGCAGGCTTGCGCGGGATTGCTGGAAGAGAAAACGTGAGTGTGGATGAAGCTACGCTTGTTGCCCATGCGAATAATGCGAACCAGTTGTTCGGGTTGAAGCCGAGAGTCGTTGTTTTTGTCGAGAGGGAAGAGCAAGTGAAGCAAGTGCTGGAGTGCATGCGCGAGGTGAATGCTGGAGAAGATGGAAACGTTTTTTCTTTAGTGTTCGCTGCTGGGAGAAGCAACAGGGTAGGCGCAGCGTTGGGAGACGTTGTAGTCAGGCCGAGGAATTACGAAGAGTGGAATGTTGAAGAGAGTTATGATGTTAGGCGTGGGACGGTTGAAGTTCCGTTGGGAGTAACGTTCGAGCGTTTTCTTGAAGCATTGAAAACAATAGACGCGAGCGGACCTCGTGATGTTGAAGGTTATCCGCCTTCCTCGAAAATGTTTTGCCACGTAGTTGGAGCTGCAGCAATGAGTTCAGGCGCGAGCGCAATGAAAGGCGGGACGATGCGCGACATGGTGGATGCAGTGAAAACAGTGTTGCCAAGCGGGGAGGAATCGTGGAGTGATGACGCTGAAGCGATTAAAGAAACCGGAGTTTATGAAAGAATGAAGCACTTGCTGGATGGAGTTCAAGATTTTTTGAATGAGTGTGAGAATGGAACGTTTAGAGGGGGAGTTGAAAGATTATTTGAGCAAAACGGAATTTTCCGTGGCAGATGGAAGTTGCTTGATGCGCTGTGCACTCAAGTGCGCGAAGATTTTGAAGCTGGGAGAACGACAACGCTCAAGAGTATTTTGGCTTTTGGTGATGTTGTGAAGAGCGTGTGCGGTTATGACTTGAGCGAGTTGAGTGCATGGAGTGAAAAGCCGAGCTTGACGAAGCTGATGGTTGGAAGCGAGGGAACGCTCGCAGGAATAACGCGAGTGAGGATGAAGACTGTTCCTGCGTCAAAGCACGTTGCAACAGCGAGAATGTATTTTGAGTCTGTGGAGAAAGCGCAGGAAGCAGTGTTGAAGATGCGGAATATGGTTGCGGGTGGGGAAGTTGGCTTGCCTGCAGGCGTGGAGTTCATGGATGCTGAAGCGCTTGACGTAGTGAGAAAAGCCGGGAAGTTCAGCATTCCAAGCAAAGCAAAAGCAATGCTGCTAATTGATTTGAGCGGGGAAAAAATTGGCGCAGTTGGCGGAGAAGGAAGAAAGATTGTTGAAGCAATGCGCGCGCTTGCTTTTGATGTTGGGGAAGGCTTTAGTTTTGACGCGAAAAAGCGCGAGGAGTTGTGGAAAGCGCGCAGGGCAATGGCCGGCTTGACGCAAAGAAGCGGAGCACAAGACTGTTTTTCTGCAGCGTTCATTGAAGACGTTGCAATTCCAACTGAAAAGCTTGTAGAGTTTCACGCGTTTTTGAAAAAATATTTTTCAGAACTTGGCTTGGGAGTCATAACGTTTGGGCATGTTGAAAGAAAGGATGTTAATCTGCACGCGAATGTTCCGATGAGCGTTGAGCAAGCAAGAGAATTGGATTTGAAGAAAATTGCGGGCATTGTTTACGCGAAAGCAGTAGAGTTGGGAGGAACGTGCACTGCAGAACACGGAATCGGCTCTTCTTACAGGAGAGAATTTTGGGTAAAGGAAGAAGGAAAGTTGCGCTACGAGTTGATGAGAGCAATTAGGGATTATGTGTTTCAAGCGAGCTGGCTGAATGACGGATGCATGTTTCCGAATAGAATAGTTGACGCGGGAAGGTATGCTGGAGTGCGCGAACGGCCTGCGAGAATTGCAGCGAAATGCACGTCGGACAGAAAATGTGATGGAGCGTGCCCTGCTGGGCTAGAGCCAAGCAGTGTTCCGTTGTGGGCGCGCGCAGTGGAATTAGGCGAATTGAGCGTGCGCGAGTTGAAAGAAAAAATTCGGGATTGCTTGGGGTGCGGGAAGTGCGAAACAATATGCGACGCAGGAGTTTCGCCGAGAGATTTAGTGTGGGAATTGCGGGAGAAAGCTGGCGGCCCTAATGCAGTAAAAAGAGTAATGCTGGCAGGGCTTGATGCTTTAGCTAGCTCTCAAATTGCACGCGTTTTCAGCGTAGTGTTTGGAGATTTTGCATTAGGAATAGATTCTGACGGGCAAAAATTGTTTGAAGAAGCGAGAAAGAGAGGCGGGAAAGTGCATGCAAGCGGGACAGTTGTTTATTTCCCGGGGTGTTTTGCTGCAGCTACAGGCATAGACGTGCGGGAAACAATGGGAGTTTTGGAAATGCTTGGAAAAAAAGTTGTTGTTCCAATGCAAGTGGATTGCTGCGGGCTTCCGTTCCTTGCGAATGGAGCGAGAGGAAAGTTTGAAGAGAAAGCGAGAGGAACTGTTGAAATGCTGAAGAGATATGCCGGCGATGACAGAGTGGAAGCAATAGTAACAGCGTGTTCATCTTGCGAGCATGCATTAACGCACTTGTATCCGAAGCAGGGAATTGAAGAAATAGGCGCGAGAGTAATGGGCTTAGGCGCATACGCAGTATCAATGGGAGTGAATGGGTTGAAAGTGCGGAATGCAGCGTACCACCAGCCATGCCACCAGCTGAACCCAGTGAATGCAGAGCTTGCGCTTCAAGGCTTGCCAAGCGAGTGCTGTGGAATGGGCGGGACAACTGGATTGTTTAATGGAAATCAGATGAGGAGAATTAGGGAAAAAAGAATGAAGGCGATTGCAGAAAGAAATGTGAGGACGGTTGTGACTGACTGCCCAATGTGCGCGTTCAACTTAGGGAGGGCATTCAAAGAAGAAGGCAAAGACAGGAGGGCAGTGAGCCTGGCAAGAGTGCTCCACGACACGCTCATACGCAGCTAGTCGAACAACTGGTCAAGTTCTTCCCTTGAAAGCAGTTTTTCAGAATTGGAATCAGCCAGCACGACAGTGTTTTCTTGTTTTGAAAGATTGATTGCAAGCTTTCCTTCGCTGAAAGTAACGTCGTGAGGCCCGCGCTCGTGAATCTTTACTGCCCCGTGTTTTTTCCCCAAAAGCATTACTGAAAGCCACACGGCAAACTCTTTTTCAACCGAAGAAGATTTCCTGCTCGGCTTCATGAAAAATGAAAGATTCTCGTGTTGCCCTACGAGTTTGGAGAGAAGCAGGCGAACGAGAGGGTTTGAAGAGCTTGTTTTCTTGAATCCGCGAGAGTGCAAGGAAGCAGAGTGTTTTTCAGTAAAACGCTCGCCGAACTGGCAGGAGTTGATGAACTCTCGCGTGAAAGAATCTGAAGAAATATTTTGAGTCAACTGCTCGAGCTGCTGCGCGCCTTGAGGAATTGATTTTGGTTTCGTTGGAAGATCTGCCAACTCTTCTCGTTCTTGTTGAAGTGATTTTTTCTCCGCTTCAACAGCAAGCGGTTCAAGCGAGCGTTCAGCGTGTGCAGATTTTTTCTCTGCTTCAACAGCGAGTTGCCCTAAAGACTTTTGCTGTTGCAAAAGAGATTCTGCTTTCGCCTTCAAATGCTTTTCTTTTTCATCGAACCGCTTTATAGAGCGGGTGAGGCTGGCAGTTTCGTTCTCGAGCTCTTCAACGCGATTTGCCGCAGATTGCGAAGCTTTGCGCTTTTCTTTCACTTGCTCGCTTAACGTTTTTTTGTTTTCTTCAAGATGGGAGAGCACAGCCTGTTTTTCAGAAGTTTTCTGCTCGAACTCGTGAAGCTGGCGCAACAACTCGCTCAAAACGCGTTCAGTTGAAGGAACGCGCTGTTCCATGGAAGAAAGCTGTTCGGTTATTGATTGAAGCGACTGCTGGCAGGCTGAAAGC
This sequence comes from Microcaldota archaeon, assembly GCA_016212395.1. Taxonomy (GTDB): domain Archaea; phylum Micrarchaeota; class Micrarchaeia; order Burarchaeales; family JACRGF01; genus JACRGF01. The sequence continues at coordinate 56,368 of JACRGF010000007.1, read as the reverse complement.
TTTCTTTTCCTCGAAGCAAGCCTGCTTCGAAGCCGGCGCGCTTGCGTTTGAAGAGAAGCTTCATCAGCTTCAGATTGCGCGAGGAGAACGCTTGCTTCTGAAAAGTTTTTTTCAAGTTCAAGCTTGGAATGCTGAAGCGCTTGAATTGCTTGCTGTTTTTCAGAAAGTTTTTGCTCGAGTGCTTGCACTTGTTCCCTTCCATTGCGCAACGTTTCCTCCAAGTCGTAAATCGTTTTGCCAAGCAACGCGACTTTTTCGCCACTGGAGGAAATAGACTGTTCTAGAGTTGAAATGCTTTTTTTCTTTTCGGAAATTCTGCCTTGAGTTGAAGCAAGCAAGGCTTTTGACTGCTTGTCCTTGCTTTTAGCCTGCACAAGCTGTTTCGCGAGCTCTGAAAGCTCGCGTTTTTTTTCTTCGAACTCCGCGCGCGCAGTTGAAAGCTGAGGGTTGTTCACCTCAAATTCAAGCTGTGAAATAAATGAGTCTGCTTCTGCCTGCTTGCTGTGAAGCTCTTCATACGCACGCGCGCTTACATCGCGAGCTGACTTTAAGGAGGATTGGAGTTCAAGGACTTGGCGTTCAGCTTCCTTCTGCTCAACAGCGAGCTTGGCTTGGCAGACGGTTTCGCGCGCGAGGGAATTCTCGAGACGCGCTATTTTCTTCTGGGTTTTTTTAAAATCATTTTTAGCTTGGGAAGAAAGTTCTGGGGGATGTGAAGTGCGCGCTTCTTCTGTCTGAATTGCTTCGCCTCCGTTCCAGTTTCCGAACGAGGGAATGCGAGCGAGCAGGGAAGAAATAAAACCAGTGGAGGGAGGAGATTGTTCTGAAGAGTTGCCTTCAGCTTCTTTTTTCGCTTGAAGTTCTTCCTGAGCGCGCTGTGCTTCACTTGCCTTATGCATTTCAAGCTCGATGCTTTCAAGCAGCTTGTTTTTTTTGTTGTTCACGTTCGTTCACCTGCCAGTTTTTTCTGTAGCTTGCGGAGTTCGTCCAACGCTTCTTTCTTTGACTGCTTCTTCCGCGACTTGCTGTTCGCCAGGGTTTTCAGGCTCTGTTCGAACGCGATAAGGTCTTTCGGAGCTGTTGTAACGAGCGCTTTTTCCTCTTGCGAGAAAACGCTTTTGAACGGAATGTGCTCTCCTCCAAGCAGCAGGATTCCTTCCCCTTTATCTGAAGTGGTGAGAATGTTTTTTTCTTCTTGCGTGAGCTTTACCATGTCGGCAGTCGCGTCTATCGCAGTAGTGTCCTGGCGCAGGAACAGCTTCCAGTCGGTATTCTGGACAATTGCGTTGCGAACGCGCGCGTCCTGCATGTCGAGAAGCGACTGTGTGATGAGCACGAGCGACAAATGGTATTTTCTGCACACGCGCGCAAAGTTGAACAAGTACTTGCTTTCAGCCTCGCTTGCAAGCATTCTCCAAGCCTCATCCACTACCAGGAGCTTGCGCGTTTTCTTCAAGCCCATTTTTTCCTCTTCCATCATGAGCTTGTTCACGAATGAAAGAATTGCGTACATGTAGGCAGCGCGCACTCCTGAATCGCTTTGCCCGGGGTTTTCAGGCAGGCCTGAAACGTCGAAGACGATGAACGGGCTTTGCACGTTGATGTTTGAGTGCTTGTTTAGGTAGCGGCGGGAGCCGAACACGTATTCTTCAAGGCTGCTTTGAAGCCACTCTGCAGGCGCCTTGTCCTGCGGCACGACATCGACGAATGCAGATCGCTTCGACGGCTTCTTTCGCTTTGATGCTGAAAAAGCTATTTGCTTTGCTGAGTCGTACAAGTCAGAGAATTTAGGCGGCTCGCGCGCCAGCGTGGTTGCGTCATCGTGAGTTATTTTCTTGTTCGCGTACGCGAGGCGCAATGCCTTTCTTAGAACGCGCATTTGATCGTCAGTCATTTGCCCGAGCAGTTTGGAGAAAACTATTTCAAGGCTTTGAAGCTTTGAATCCAAGTCAAAACCCATCAAGTCAAACAAGTTGAGCGAACACTCGCTGTCAGGAGACAAGCCAATCACTTCGCCTCCAGACGCAAGGCATACTGGCGCATACTCCGAAAAATCAAAGCCAGGCATTCTCGTAGGGTCGATAACGTAAACGCGCGCTCCGCGCAGCACGAGGCGCGAGATGAGGAGCTTCGTGAAAGTGGATTTTCCGCTCCCGCTTTTCGCGACAATAACACTGTTGAAGTTATGCATCCGCTCCCCGAACAAGTCGAGAATGATTGGGGCGCGCGTGTCCTTGTTGAACCCGAGCAGGACGGAGTCGTCGCTGTCGAGCACGAGGAAGGAGGAAGTGAACGGAAAGCACGCTGCAACATTGTCAGTCGGAAGCTTGAACACGCTCTTCAGCTTGTCTGAACAGAATGGAAGCATTGTTTTTATTCCCTGCTCGAGCCTGTGCGCAAGCTGCGCAGGCCGAATTTTAATGGAATTTAGTTTTCTTCGAATAGTCTCGTTGTTGAGCTGAAGCTCCCTCGCGCGCGTGTCTTTCACGACGAAATACAAGCCAAAATCGTACACTTTGTTTTTCCCGCTGCGAATGTTTGCAAGCGTCGCCTCCAAATCAGAGATTTGCGCTTTCAAGCGAATAAGGTCAGGAGTGTCAAGCGTCTGGCCCATTTGCCCAAGCTGGGAAACAAGGTGCCTGCGCGCTGAAATTTCCTCTGCCTTCATTTTAGCGAGCTTGAACGTAAGCATTGTTTCAATCACTGCCGCGTCGTGCGGTGAAACGTGCATTGCAAAATCGAATTTCTTGTTCAGCTTCACCAAGTCAGTCAGCCATCCTTCCTCCATCGAGTCAGGATAATCAGCAGCAACAAGCATTTTCTCGTGGTACTCGTCAATCCGAATTTCACCCGGCTTATTGTCAATGAAAGAAGGAGTGATGAGGGTGTGAAGCAGGCTCGCGCTTTGCTTCGCCTGCTGCCTGCCACCTTGCTTGCTGAATGAAAAAAAAGAAAGCAGTTTCGAAACGCTGCTTGCAAGCGTTCCAGAATTCGCAAGCGCGTCTATCGCCTGCCTGTGCGCTGCAACTTGAGCCTGCAAAATTTTCAAGTCCGGCTTTTCCTCTTTTTTCCGAGGAGACAATTTTTGAATGCCTTGCAGCGCCTCAAACGCCTCGCGCGATGTTCCGTTGCGAGATTTTATGAATGGAAAAGCAGAGGCAGCGGCAGAGGAAGTGAATTTCCTGCTGCATTGGACTTTGTTGGAAAAGAATGGAAGCGTGCACAAAAAACCGTTCAAGCCAGTGGCAAACAAAGGCTTGCACACCATGCCGTTCTCTGCAACAGTATTGTGTACTGCAGCAAACGTCTTGTCAAGCTCTTCAACATCACAGTTCGCGTCGCCAGACTTTCTTCGCTTCACGTTCAAGTAAGCTGACACTTCGAAAACCCGCTCTCCTGCCTGAAGCTTTTGCAGAGTGCGCACAGCAGCAGACTGCCTCGAATCGTCGGCATCAAGCTTTGCAATCTGCGACAATTCGCTTAACTCGCTGTCAGCATTTGAAGGAGACACGCTCAACTTGAAGTCAATGCTTGAAGCAGACTCGAACAAGTTAGGGAAAGCATTGCGCTTCAACTCGCGCGAGACGCCAACTATGCCAAGCTGGCGGTTAAGCAAATCGCCCGTCTGAACAAACGTGTCGCTGACCTGAACGCTTCCCACCATGAACACCAGCCAAAACAATTGCAAGTTTCGAGTTTTGCAGTTTCGAAGTTTCGAATTCACACAAAAAACCACGACACTACAAAACCACAAAACTCCAAAACAATTCACGCGTGAACAACGCGTTTTACGTTTTTTCTCTGCCTTCATTTTTCTCCGTTGCAGTCAGTTATCGGAAACAAGTAATCTTCACTCACGTTCACGCTTCCAGTGAAAATCGAAGAGAGCATCGCGACAAGCTCGCTTGACTTCAAGCGCCTGCACTGAAGCATGCACTGCTTCAACGCGTTCAACGTAGTCTCGGTCTTCACGTCCAAAGACTTTCGCGCCTCTGCGAACACTTCCTGTTCTATGCGCTTGTCGAACTTCGCAGCACTCGAAAGCGGGCGCATCCGCTCGCTCAACGCAACAATGAAAACACGGTCCTTCACCTCGTTCTCCTTAATGTACCCGCGCAGGAATTTTTCAAGCTTCTCGAAACGCTTCAACAAAGCAGGATTGTTCAACGCTTCAGTAGAACGCCTGTGCGCCTTGAAATACTCCTCTAAATTCAAGTCCACAGTCCTGCACACAATCTCAATCGGATAATCCAACCCGTCGAGAAACTTTTTATAATTCGCGATTATAGCCTGCTTTCTCTCAGGCTCGAGAACATCAAAATCCAGCGGGATTACTTGAATGAGCGAAACAAGCGAATTGTCGTTCAAAAAAATAGCGTCGTCGCGCACGTCCTTAACCCCGAGAAATTTCGCTGAACTCAAGTCAGTAAAATTCGCTTTCTTCACGCTCGACTGGTAAGCATGCAAGTCAAGCAAACGCTTTCCGAAATCATGAAACACCCACAAATAGCCGAACAAAGCAATGCCTGCGCCTGCAAGGACTGAAGCAAAAGAAAAAGAGTAAGCGTAAGCTGTGATAAAGCCTGCGGTGAACGCGCCCAAGAAAATCGCTGCCTCGGACTGCGTCTTTCCAAACAAGAATTTCTGCCGGTACTGCTCGATTTCCTTAGGCGTCTTGTAAGCCACGAACAACCTCCCGAAAGAATAAGCGTTCAACCGTATAAAAAACTTGCTGAACGCAGGAAAAAAGAGAAACAAACAGAAAAAAAGAAAAAACCCTAAAAAAAACGAACAAAACAGAAAAAACACGCGCAGAAAAAAAAACGACAAAAAGAACAAAACAGAAAAAAAGTGTAGAGAAAAAAAGAAAAAAACAGGACAACACACAAAACTGAACGAGAAAAAACACGCGCAGAAAAAAAAGATGCTGTTGATGTTGCGTTTTATTTTTTTGCGCGTTAATGGCAGGTTAAAGGCCGCCTATTAATTCCAGCCCAGTGCCTACCGCGATCATGCCGACTCCTGCAGCCAACCCAGCGCCAGGCGGCAACGCTGAAGCAATCTGGTTTCCAAGCACAGGCGCTGCAGTAGCAACTCCGACAGCAACACCGCCGACGATCAATCCTTTCCCGCTGTTCTTTCCAGCAAACTCCCAAAACGACATGAGCAGGTTATACTTCCCAGTATTTATATAAGTTCAGCACAAAATACTTCTCGAAAAGAACGAAAACAGCAAAATAAGACAGAACCAGTCAAAACCAACCAGACAAAACCATTCAAGACAAATCTTGCGGGCCCGTAGCTCAGCTTGGATAGAGCGCTTGGCTTCGGACCAAGAAGTCGCGGGTTCGAAAGAGTTTAGAAGTTCAGGCAGAATTTTCAAAACAAGCGAAACTGCAAAACATCAAAACTTCTAAACCCTGAAACTCCCGTCGGGCCCGTAAACAGTTTTCAGTTTTGGGTTTCCAGTCTTGAGTAGTTTCGGTCAGTCTTTTCTTTTTTTCAGCGAGAACGAGATGCCTCTGACTGCGTTCTTGAATTGCGCGATGGACTCAGAGCAAGCGGAAAGCTGGAGCCGAATTCTTTTCTTTTGCGCGCGCAATTTTTGCCTGCGCGAGAAGTGGACATTCAAAGCAATGTTCAGCAACGAGAGAGCACGCTTGTACGCAGCAACTCTCCTCTTGAGAGTAGCACTGTGTTGTTTAGAGGAAGCGCTCGCGCGCTTGTAACACGCAACTAGGCGTTCGAGTTCTTCAGCGCTTTCCTTGTAAGCATTCAAATGGTCTATCGCAAGCTCGCACATCAACAGCTTGTCAGCATGCTCCACTTGCCGAGTGTTCTTCTGCTTAGACAATTTGTCAAAATCAGCGCGCAGCCTCCGCTCTATCTCGTCGAACGGCATGAACGAGGGATCAACCTCGCGAACAGATTGCAATTGTTGCAGGCAGGCCACCTGAAACAACTTATTCGACGAAAACATTTTTAAAGCCAAACTCAACAGAACGCGCGAAAAAACAAAGCAAAAACGCTATTTCGCCATGGTTTAAATACGCCTTAATGCATAAAATTGAGTTATGTCGCACGTGGGGAGGCAGCAAAAGCCAGATGCCCGCAAGATTTTCGTAACTACTACGCTAGGAACTTCTGTTTTCCACCCGAACACGCGCGTGATAGTTCCATTAGGAGGAGAGTTTTTCGGAAAGCTCGCGCGCGACGTGCAGGAAGGCGACAGCGTATTGTTCGTAAAACAAGCACTGCGAGGCGGAGGCACGGCAATAACGCTAGAAGACGTTGACGCAGTGCTAAAGCAAAGCGGAAGGTACAGGCACGCGCTCGCGGAATTGTTCGTGCAATGCCCAGACGGTTCAACTACTACAGCATTCAAGAACGAGTTGTTAGGTGGAATTGCAGCGCCTCAAAGCACGCTGTTGTGGCCTGAAGCAGTGCGCAGGGAAAACGTCAAACTAATCGTAACGCAAAGAAACGTAAACCAAATCGAAGAAAAACCGCTAGAACTAACTGCATTGTTCGTGCACGAAACGCTCACAGCGCAACAAGCACGCGCAGGCAACCCTATAGTAAGCGGTGAACACATACTGCGAGGATGGCTTGGCGGAGTAACGCTTGCTCCGAGAGAATTCAAGAAAGTATTCGACGCGCTTTCGGGAATAGCGCCCGGATTGCTTCAACTCGCTTCTTCACAAAAGTTTGAAGAAAGCTACAAACTCTACGTTGCAATCAGGCAGGGAGTAATGCGCGCAATCTGGGACGTGCTCGGAGAAGGAAAAAAAGAAGGAGGGGAAAGCGGAGGAAACGAAAGAGGGGAAGACAGAGCAAGTTTTACTATTCGGCCTGAAATCAGATTAGTTGCCCAGCATTTTATTCAAGAAGTTCATGAACTGCACGCTGCAGCAAGAGTAGTGAAAGTGGAAGTGCGGAAATGCAAGGGGGAAGAACACGAGGAGGGAGTGCTCTCGCGCGGAATAGCGACAGAAGCGAACGCGGAAGGCTTGAAAATGAAAACAATGCGCGAGCTTGACTTGGAATTGTGCGTGCTCAACGGGCTTATGCGCAGGCTCGTGCACGGCTACTTGAAGAGACGGCATTACTCAGGGTTCAAAAGAGTCAATAGGCATACACTGCAAGTAGAAGTGCTCACGCACATTGGGGAAATGCTTGGGTTCAGGAAAATGGCAGACATGCAAAAAGAGAATATCGAAAGAATGAAGAAAGCCGGAATTATTGGCGAAGATATTGCAACTTCACCAGAGCCTGAAAAAGAAAAAGTTTGCAGAGAGATGAGCGTGGAAATAGTGCGCGCGCTTGAAGACGGGACAATAGACAGGATGTACGAGCTTCCGAACGGATTGGCGCGAAAAGCGTTCGAAGCAGGATACGAGAGGATTTCCGCAGTTCCAAGAATAGTGTATTACAAGAAAACGCTTGCAGGCATGAAAACATTTGAAAGAACGGACAAAGCCAAGTTGAGGGAAGAAACGCGCAGGGTTGAAGCAGAAATCGCTGCAAACTACGCGAAATACGACTCGTGGGTGGATGTAATGCAAGACGTTGAAATGGCTGCCTTAATGTTCAACGCAAGTTTGGTGGATGTTATTTACGAGCAACACGCTGAACCAGTGCTGAAACTATTGGCACAGATGAGTGGAAGAAACGCAGGCGAAATGTTGAGGGGACACAAGAAGGAAAACGTGGTTACTGATGAAATAGCGCGGAAAGCTTTGACGGGCTTGGGTTTCGAGGAAGTAATAAAAATTTACAGGTTTGCAGGCGTATCTTAAGAGTGGGGGAGTTGTTGTGGGGAAACTTGTTTCGTTGAGCGAACGTGCTGCTGCACTGGAGGCAGGAGGCAGAAGGCCTAATGGGCGCGTTATTCCCCCCAGGCTTTTGCTGAATGGAAAAACGGTTATTGACGCAACGAGAGTATTCGCTGAAGCAAGGGAAGCAGGCGTTGCTCAGAAAAGGCATTTTGTGAGGCTCACGCGAACAGCAATTAGAGGAGAAAAGCCTCGCGAGCAGATAGACGCGATAGACTGCCTTGTTTCGTTCGGCGGAAAAGCTGTTCCAGTGCTCGCCAGCGTGCTTGAAAAAAGCGAGAACGTGAACGTGCTGAAAAGAGTTTTTGAAACACTCGTTTACTTGAAAGTGAAAAGAAAAAGCCTGCGCGCGAGAATAAGCGAGCTTGCAGGCAACGTGCTTGTCGCGCACACGAACAGCGGGTTGCGCGTTGACGCTGCCTTGTGCCTCGTGAAATACGGGAATGAAAACGCGGTCGCAGCACTTATCAAAACAATGCGCAGGGACTCGCGCGGGACAGTAAGAGCAGCGTGCCTTCTCGCGTTAAACAAAATAAAAGTGGGAGACGTGCAGATACGAAAAGAGATAGTGCAAACAGTTGAAGGCTTGTTTACAGCAGACGCTGAAACAGGATTGAAAGAATACGCCAGGCACGTTGCAAGAAAAACTGCAGCAAGAACAAGATAAAAGTTTTTACGTAGGATACAGTATGCTGAACAGGATGTATAACCGTGCCAGTGCCATTGAAATTGCTGAAGAAACTAACGTCAAAAAGCAAAGCTACTGGCAAGGATATCGAACAGCTTTCTGCAAAAATCAAGGAAGCAGTATGGAAAAAGCATGAGGAGAAAAAATGAATAGAAAACACGAGCGTTTTTTCCATCTATTGAATGACGAAATAACCTATTGCAGCTCCAGCCAACGCGCAGATAATGTTCGTCGTGCTCTTGCTGCCTATTCCTTTGCTTTCAGGAACTCCAGCCAAGCTGTCTGCAATCGAGCCTGCAAAACCAACTAACGCGATAATCAAGACGTGGACTAGAGTAAAGTGGCTTGGGAATAAAAAGTAGGAAGCAAAGCCAATGAACGCTGCGCCGTCGAACGAAACGAACAAGCCCAGCAAGCTGACTGCACCGGAAATTCCAGGCTTTACTTTCTTCAAGTTCAGCAAAGAAAACGGCTCGCCTCCAAGCACTCCAAGCTCAGAGCCGAACTTGTCAGCCATTATTGCCGCAACAGCTCCGATGAACGCGCCGAAAAACCTCGCGTCGAAAGCAAACGCCACAACGCACAATGCAGGAACAATTCCGTTCGCCAAAACATTCTCCCAACTCCGCTCATGCTCGAACACCGCCAGCTCGCGCTTCCGCTCATAATCATACTTCGTAACAAAAACTCCAGCCAAGAGGAAAACTATCATCAACGCGAGAAACTGCAATGCAAACAAACCGCCGAAATAGTAAATAAGCCCGCCTATTACTACAGTTGAAATCAAGCCAGGCAAATCAAGCAAGAGAAACTTCATTTTTCCAACCCTTCAATTCCAAGTCCTTTAATAGAAATTGTTTTTTCGCCTTCGTTTAAAACGATTTTGCTTCCGCAAATTTTCTCTATAAGCCACGCGTTAGTCTTAGCATGGCTTGAAACTTCAGACGTTCTGTAAACAGTGTCGCCTTTTGCTAATGCAGCGAACACCATCAACTGGTCAGCAGCATGCACATCAACACACGCACTCGAGCTTAACTCTTTCTTCAGCAACTCTCCAGCTTCCCTGCCAACTTGCTCTGCAGGCTTTCCTTTCTCTCCCAACGCGCTCGCGCCAAGCAAGCCATTCTCAAACTCAGCCCACAACGTAACAGCAGTTCCAGGGCAAGCAGTTTCAGCGTTAACCAACCGAACTTCAGCAGAAGAAAAAACGCTTGAAACGCCCTCGCGTTGGCGTTTTGCAACGTGCTCAGGCAGGCTTCCAGCAACAGAAATTCCATTTACTCCCAACAACTCGCCCTTGCCCACCAAAGTTATTCCATTCAACTCTCGCGCTGGAGTTGCTTCAACGACAACCCTCCCGCCACCCTTAGGGTAAAAACCGTATTTTTCAACGCTTAAGTCAAAATCGAAACCAGTTCTCGCAACAAGAGGCTTGAACACGTTCTCAATATAATCAATAGTAGGAGACCAGTTCACGTGCGTACCGCCAGTTAGAGTGATGCTGGTTTTCCGGGGGGCGAACGCGAGCACTGGGAGAACTGCTTGCAACACGAGCGAAACCGCTCCGGCAGTGCCGACATCAAAAGAATAAACTCCGCCTGCAATGTTGTTCGGTTCGAAAGACAATTGAGTGGAATGCAGTTCAGCGCCTTCAACTTTCGCGTTGCATATTTTCTGCAGTATTCTCACGCCAGCCAAATGCTGAGCCTGCAAGCCCGGATTCCTCCTGTTCGCGCGAATGCTTGAAATTTTCAAAGGAGTTTTCAAAACGCTTGCAAGCGCTAAAGCAACGCGAAGAATCTGCCCTCCACCCTCACTCGTACTGCCGTCAATTTCAAGCATACAACACGAGATTAACACGCGAACGTTTAAATACTGGAAAAGACGTAAAAAAGAGCATGGCTGCTCAAGCTCAATGCATTGCGTCCGGAGTACACGTCAGACGCGGCGTAACAACGACAAATGCAGTCAGTTTAACAACGAAAGGGCGCGTACTGCGATTTTGGATTGAAAGAGACAACTCTTGCGAGAACATGTTTGGTTCATGCGCTACCTCGTGCTTTAGCCTGCGACTCCGCAAAGGCAAGCAAACAGGTTCGTTGGACATTAGAGATTACACGCTCACGAGTGAAGGCAGCCAGAGAGAGCTGGCAGAACTTAAAAGAATATTGCAGAAAGCACATAATAAAGACGTACACGCGCAGCTCGCGCTTGAAGCAATAAGAATTCTTGAAGTCCCGCAACCATTAGTCGAACTAGCACACGAGTGAGATTGCATCCAGCGATTTGTTTATAAAACTTGAACTGCTAATGAAAACCTTCAAAAAGTTACTTCAGTTGATGAATTGCAAATGCTTGAGATAAACAACGAGAGTGAAGAACTAAAACACTGAGAGTAAGCAATAAAACCAGTGGATTTGGGAAAACGGTTATGAAGGATTTTAGGGGTCGTGAAAATTAGGCCAGCGCTCGAAAGCGCTGGCAAGGCGACCAGTTTTGCTGCCCGAAGGCAGATCGAAGAAGTCGAGCATAAAATTCGACTGACGTCGAATGCTCGGCAAGCCAAAATAGCTTGCCGATAAAGCAAACTATTATGAAAAACAAGGGTTAAAAACGTTTCGAATGAGGGGCTTTTTTTGGAAACAGACGCACAACAACGCATAGACGCTTTGGAAAAACGAAAGTTTGAACTGATAAGCAAGGCGAAAGAACTCGATTCGAGGCTCAACTACAAGAACTACGAAGCGAAAGCCTTGAAGGAAATACTGTCGAGGGAAAACACTGACGAGTACAGGCGCTTGAAAAGAACGCTTAACGAAATAGAGTTCAGGATTGCGACAGAGTCCACGAACCTCCAGGCAGAACGCAAAATGATGAAGGAAATCCGCGACATTCAAGCAAAACTCGAAAAAGCAGGCGAAATAGAACGGAAACGACGCAAACTATTCCTAGTAGAAGGAGACGTTCGGCAATTGACGGACGAAAGGAACTTGCTGGAGAAGGAAATACAGCAGTTGAAAGCAGAAGCAAAATCATACCGCGACGAATTGAACGAGAAGGATGCTGAAGCACGCGAAGCAACGCGCAGGGAACGCAAACGCAAAGAACTCGAAGAAAAACGAGTGAAAATGATGGAAGACTTGGGAATAAACGACAAGCCAATAGAAGGAGAAGTCAGCCTCGGAGAAATCGCGGTAATAAAAAAGAAAGGCGTTTGAAACAAAAAAACAGCCACGTAATAAAAACTCTTGAAAACTCGTTCTACAAGCTTTAGTGAGAAGGCTTGCCCCTGAAACGAAGCCACGACCACACTGCACCAGCCAGCAAAAGCACGCCGCCTACAATGCTGAACGTTTTTTTGCCTGCGTTAGCCAACGTCTGCCTCACTTCTTCAGGAGTAGTATCAAACAATTCGTATGCTGCCCCACGAGCTGTTTCAGGTTCTGCACGCAAACCACTAGGCGCTGAATCACTGTACGCATCGTTATAGCCAAGAGTCTGCTCTTGCGCTGCAGGCTTGTAGAACTTGTTGTAAGCCATCCAGCCAACGTTGCTCGCCCCAAGCGCGATAAACAGCCCGATGGCAAGCCACTCCATCCTGCCCGCGTGCTTTCTCAAGCCAACAACTTCAGATATGCTTGGAGGAGTGGTTTTTGCTTTAAGCTCTGCAAATTCAGCATTAACAGTTTCAACGCGTTTCCTTAATGTTTCTATAATCTCGCGTTGCCTCCTGATTATTGCAAACAGCGTGGAGATTTGCTTTCTAACGTTTACAACTTCAGTTTTTTCACTGTCAGAGTCCCCGCGGAAGCCCTTCAGAAAATCGCTCATTTTCAATGAAATTTCTTGAAGCGTTTTTTCAGCCCGCTCCAACCGCTGTTCCCTCTCTTGCAACTGCGCTTCAAGCTGTTCAATCCTCGCTTTCTTCGACGTTCTAGAAGAAGTTGAAGGCGCAGACGTTGAATCACTGTCTCCAGTAGAATCTAATCTTCCTTCCAATTCCCGAATTCTTGCTCGAGCTTCAGTTAATTCATTATGGTCGAACACGATTTTCTCGATTTGAAGTGGCTTGCGTGCTTTCAACTCGTCTAATTCTTTCCTTACTGCCTCGAGGTCTTGAGCAGTTTTAGTTATGAGCAGTTCAGCAGCTGTTTTCGCTTCAGCGAGCGAGTTGCGTTCAGCAACCACTTTCTCCACGCGCTTTAGCGCGTCTTCTAATTCCTTGGACACGCGTTCAAACTCGCCATTCGCACGCGACAGTTCGAGTTTCGCCTCTGTTTTCGCAGCTCCAAGCAAGTCTCCATCAACCGCAACAACAGTTAAAGGCGATTGCGCTTTCAGCTGTGCCTGTGTTTGTTCCCTGCTTTTTGCCGGCTTTCGCTTGTAAGTAGCATTTAATTGCTCGCGCGCAACAGTCAATTGTCCTTGAATAACTTGAATTTCAGCGTCTGCAGCAGTCTTTTCGCGAGAGAGTTGCGCAGGAATTTTCTTTCCTTTCTTCGCTTCAACAATTCTCTTGTTGATGCCTTCCAATTGCTTTTGCTTTTCTTGCAATGATTGTTTGAGTAAATCGATTTGCTTGTTCAAGCGCGTTCGAGTTGTTTTCACTGAAACAGGCTTGGGCTTGGCAGCTTTTTTAGCAGCGCGAGAACCAGCTGCAGTTGTTTTAGATTGCCCGGCACGCGCGGTTTCAACGCTTTCCGCACTGGCGCGAGCAGTTCTGCTTGCTCGAGCTGGAGCGTTAAGAATAGCTTCCCTTCTGGGTGTTCGGCTTCCCCCACGCTGTGCAGTCATAAGTAGAGTTATGCGTTTTCAAGTATTTAAAGGGAGTAGTTTTATTGTGGATTTGTCGTTTGCTCGCAAGCGTTTTGAGTCGCGTGCATTGTTGCAAGGCGAGCGTAGATAACCGAGCCTGCGAAAACCAAGCCGGAGAGTATTGCGAGGAAAACAGCAGTGTTAAAGAGAGCGCGTGCTTTGTTCTTGCTCTGCTCGAATTTCTCGAGTTCAGCTTGTTTTTCAACTATTTCTCTGGCTTTGCGCAGTTGTTCGAGTTCAGGCTGCATTAAAGCTATTTGCACTCGCGCTTCCTCGAGTTGTTGAGTTAAGAAAGAAACTTGTCCGCGCAGGCGTGATGCTTCAGCTAAAGCAGTTTCTTCTTTCTCTACAGCAGCATCACGCCTTGAAGTTAGTTTGCTTGAAGCATCATTCAACAGCGAGAGGCGAGCGTTCGAAAGCTCGAGTTCTCTGGAAACGCGTGTTAAATCCTCTTTCATTCTAACAATCATTTCACTAACTCCTGCATTCCCGCCTTCAACTTTAGTTCGAATGTATTCCCTTAAAGCGCCAACTTCTGCTTTCAAGTCTTCAATTCTGCGTTCGAGCTCAGCGCGCTCTTTTTGGAATTGTTCGAGAGAGGCTGAAGACGCTGGAGCACTTGCTTTGCTTGCGCGAGGCCGTGCAGTTCTTTTAGCAGCAGTTCTTTCTGCAGAAGCAGTTGCGCGGGAAGCAGTGGACGCTGGAGCACGTTGCCTTCCAGTTGCAGCAGGCTTTCTGGAGGTAGATGCTTGTTTGCGTATTCCAATGGCAGTTGCTTGTTCAAGTGTTCCGCCAGTTCTAGCTGGAGTTCTTGCTTGCTTAGGCATAGTAAAGTGTTGGCTTTTCTCGTATTTAAAGGCGCGAGTTTGCTAGTCTAGCTTTTCAGGTTCGCCTGTTTTTGCAGAGGCAGTTAATGGACTTGCTCGTCCAGTGTTTTGTTCCAAGGCGAGCGTGAGTTGGTGGCGTGCTTCTTCGAGTTGCAGTTCCAGTTGCCTGGTTCGTGTTTTGCCTGTTTGTGCAGTGCTTAGTTGTCTTAGAAGCTCTTGTACTTGCGTTCTTGAAGCTTCCAATTGTTGTTCGAGCGCGAGTATTCTTCCTTCGAAAGCCCTGTTGGTTTCTACGGTTGTAAAACCGCGCGCGTCTCTTTCGCGCATGCTGCTGTCTCTTAACGCGTCTATTTCAGTGGCGAGGTCTTGATTAGCCTGCTTGAGGCGCGCGATTTCATCTTTTGCGTTGGCAAGTTGCGTTTTTAACTCTGCCACGAGGTAAGCTGCTGCTTCTTTCTTTGCAGTGCTGCGTTGTCGTTCAGACTCTGAATTTGCAAGGTTTTTTTCAAGAAGTTCCATTGCACGCGTTTTTGCCTGAAGTTCAGTGCACGCTTTAGTCAATTCTCCAGCCAAATCATCCACTTGCTTTTCAACAGCTCGAAGTTTTGTTTGCGCCAGCAATAATTCCTGGCGGTCGTGGCGCATTGATTCAATCTGCCTGAGCGCTCGGAGCTGCTGTTTCTTGAGCTCAATGCGTTCTTTCGAGAGCGCTTCCACGCTCTTGCGCAAACGTTGCGCGTCCCTGTCTGCTTCGCGGAGTGAAGAGCAAAGATTTTCAAACGAAGCATTATCTCGGGCTGCTTCGCTTTCAACACGCGCATTTTTCGCTTTCAAACCATCATTTTCCTTCAATGCAGCGCGGTTCGCGTCAGCCATTAGTCGAGTGAGTCTAGCAGCTGAAGAAAGTTTTGCAAGCGCTTCATTCAAACGCTTTTCAGTGTCCTCCAGTTTTCTGCTCGTGCTTTCTAATACAGCGAGTTTTTCTTCCAAACGCTTGTTTTTCGCCTGCGCGGCGAACGCGTCTTCAGCAGCGAACGTCGCTTGCCTTACTGCTTCAGCGCGAGCTTGCGTCAAAACAGCCACAGAAGCGGAAAGAGCGTCCAAGCGCGAAGACAACTCTTCAGCAGCACGCGTTTTTTCTTTCAACTCCCTGCGCGCTACAGCAAGCTGTTTCCTCGAATTAGAAGAAGAAACAGAAGCAGTGGTTTTGACTGGTTTTTTTACTCTGCTTGCGCGAGGCTGCACTGTTTTTTTCGTTGCTGTTCTTCCAGCAGAAGCAGTTGAAGCATCGGAAGCGCGAGGAGGCGTTTGGGCGAGCGCGCCTGGCCTGTTTCTAACAGTTACGGCGCGGGTTCTAGGCGCAGTAGGTTGATTACTGCTTTCGGCGCGCGTTCTCCCACTAGCGCTCTTGCTTGCCAGAGCCATTGAATAGATTATGGCTTTTCGAGTATTTAATGGAATAGTATTTAAGCGTTGGGAGCGCTTTTTTTAGCATGAAGAGCTTGCGGGCAATGCTTATTGATGCAGATTACATTACGAAGGCAGGAAGGGCAGTGATTAGGTTAGTGTTCAAGCGCAAGCGTTTCTTCAGGCTCTACGACGAGAAGTTCGAGCCCTATTTTTTTGTTGACGTGAACAAGAAGGGAGAACTAGAGCACGCGAGGAAAGAGCTTGAAAAAATAAGCGTGAAGGACAACCAGGGAAATGAAGTGAAGTTTGAGAGGATAGAGGAAGTTGAAAAGGAGTTGCTTGGAGAGAAAAAGAAAGTTCTGCGGGCAGTGTGCGTGCACCCTTCGCACGTCGTGCTTTTGCGCGAGAAGGCGCGCGAGTTCGGCGCAACGTATGAAGACAACATTTTGTTCGGAAGAAGGTACTTGATTGACAAAAAGCTCACGCCGTTCAACGAGTATGAAGTAAAGAGAAAAGGAAAGAACGTCGTGAGCATTGGAGAGGAGAAGGAAGTTGTTCCAAGCCTTCGCTTGATGTCTTTTGACATTGAAACGTACAACCCGAGCGGAATGCCACGCGAGAATATAGACCCAGTGGTGATGGTGAGTTTTGCCGACGAGGAGAGCGGAGTGCTCTCGTGGAAGCCCATCGCACGGAAGTTCGTGAAAATTCTTGCGGACGAGAAGGCGATGCTTGCAGAGTTTTGCAGGCTGTTGAAAGAAAAAGACGTTGAGTTGCTTGTGGGCTATAATTCAGCAGCGTTTGACTTTTCTTACTTGAAGGCGCGAGCGAAAGCGCTTGGAAAAAGCTTGAGCTTTGGAAGAGATGGGAGCGGAATTCTTTTGAGAAGAAGAGGAATGGTGAATACGGCAAAGATTACGGGGAGGATTCACGTTGACTTGTACCCCGTCATTCGGTTTATGGGAATGATAGGAGCGTTGAAGGGCTTCAGGTACACGCTCGGGGAAGCGTACTCGGAGTTGGTTGCAGGAGAAAAGGAAGGGTGGAAGGAGGAAGTGGAAAAACGCGAGATTTGGCGCATGTGGGACGACGAAAAGCAACTGCCGAAATTAGCGGAGTATTCGCTGAAAGACGCGCAGGCAACGCGCGAAATCGCGTTGAAAATCATGCCTTTACAGTACGAGTTGTGCAAGTTGGTGAAGCTTCCTTTGTTTGATGTGGCGGGAATGACGAGCGGACAGCTTGTTGAAATGCTTTTGCTAAACAAGGCGCACAATGCGGGAATGATTGCGCCGAACAAGCCCGGAGGCGACGAGGCTGAAGGGAGAAGGGATGCAGTAATTGAAGGAGCGTTCGTGAAAATGCCTACGCCTGGAATTTACGAGAATTTGGCAGTGTTCGACTTCCGATCGCTGTACCCTTCAATCATCACGTCGCACAACGTGGATAACGCGACGCTCAATTGCTCGTGCTGTTCGAAAAAGGAAGCGTTCGTTTCGCCGAACGGGCACGCGTTCTGCTCGAAAAAGAAAGGATTGATTCCAAACACGCTCGAGGAGTTGGTTGAGAGGAGAAAAAAACTGAAGGGAGAAATAAGAGAATGCAAGGACGAAGGGAAATTGAAGATGCTTGAAGCGCGCTCTCAAGCGTTGAAAATTCTTTCAAACTCCGTGTACGGAATGTTCCGCTTCGCGCGCGCCAGGTGGTACTCGCGCGAGTGCGGGGAAGCGATTACAGCGTGGGGCAGGCATTATATTAATGACGTGATTGAAAAAGCAGGGAAAGAAGGGTTTGAGGTAACGTATGGGGATAGCGTAACTGGCGACAGGTTCGTGACGCTGCTCAACCCGCAAGGAATGGTTGAAATCAAGAGGATAAGCGAATTGTTTGAAGAAAATTCCGAGCGCTCTGAAAAAGTCGGAGAAAAAGAAGTTGCAAGCTTGAAAGGATTTAAAGCGCTTGGCGTTGACCAGCTGACTGGCAAAACAACGTGGGGAAACGTAAAAGAAGCGATTAGGCACAAGGCGAACAAGCGGGTTTTCAAAGTCAGCCAGAAATACGGGGAAACGAGGGTAACTGAAGACCACTCGTTTATGATAGAAAAAAATAATCAGCTCGTCGAAGCAAAACCTCGAGAAATGCTTGAAAACGCGATGGTGCGAGTCGAACGAATTCCACCCCTCAAACAAATGCAGAAAATAGATTTCTATGAATTGCTTAAACGATATGAGAATGCATTTGTTTACAAGAATAGAAGCAAAACGCGCAGAGTCCAGCTCACTCCGAATGGAGAACATGTGTTTTTCGGCTGGATGCGAAAAAAATCCACAGTGCTGCTAAAGCGGTTTATCCAAGTTGAGAGCAAGGAATTTGAAGCGCTTTGCAGGCTTCTCGGCGCTTACATTGCAGAAGGAAGCGCTTCCACTCCGGAAACTACAACGAGCAGGCTAGGCGCAAGCATTTCTGCAAGTGACAAAGCGTGGCTGGAACAGCTCAAGAAGGATTACCACTCACTTTTTTCAAACGTGAAGGCAAGCATAATCCAATCAATGAAAAAACAAAGGCAACTTAATTACACTACGATGAAGGGAAAAAAGAATAGCGTGACTTACGTGGACAAGACGCTAAAACTGCAGATGATGAACGCGCTTTCAGCGGTTTTCTTCAAGCAGTTGTGCGGGCAGAAAAGCTCTGGAAAAAAGCTTCCTGGATTTGCTTTTCATGTTCCTGAAAAATACCGGAAAATAATTTTGGAAAACTTTCTCAAAGGCGACGGCTCGATCACTAAAGACCCACGCTACACTGAAGAATACAAGCAAAACAACTTCACGCTGGAAACAAAATCGCTTCAACTCGCTTGCGGGCTCACGCTGCTGCTGCCAATGCTTGGAAAAAAATATTCGATGAGGTTTAGGCAAGATAAGCAGACGTATATTATCACCACTTGCTCGAAACACACTCCCAAACTGCATGCACAAATCGAAGAACAAGAGTACGATGGTTTTGTTTATGACTTGAACGTCGAAGGCACGCACAATTTCGTTGACTCGTGCGGGCAAATCCTGCTTCATAATACTGATTCTGTATTCTTGCAATTGGGAAAAAAAACACGCGAGCAAGCGTTAGAGTTCATGCGGAAAGTGAACGCTGAACTGCCGAAGGGAATGGAGCTGGAGCTGGAAGCATTCTACCCGCGCGGAGTGTTTGTGGGGAAAAAGACTGGAGCGAGCGGGGACGGGGAGAAAGGCGCTAAAAAGAAATATGCGCTGTTGCGCGAGGACGGGAAAATAAAAATCCGCGGTTTCGAACTGGTGCGCAGGGACTGGAGCGACTTAGCGAAAGAAACGCAGTCGGCAGTGCTTGAAAGCATCCTGAAAAAAGGAAGCAAGGAAAAAGCAGTCGAGATAGTCAAGAAAGTGATTAAAGAATTGAAGGAAGGGAAAGTGCCTCTCGAGAAGCTGGTAATACACACGCAGTTGAGAAAGAAGATTGGAAAGTATGAAATTCTAAGCCCTGAAGTAACTGCAGCAATCAGGGCGAAAGAAAAAGGAATTCGAATAGAAGAAGGAGCAGTAATAGACTACGTTGTTGGAAAAAGCGGAGGAGAACGAGTGAGCGACAGGTCAATAGTAGTGGAATTAGCGAAAGACTACGACCCGAATTACTACATTGAAAACCAAATTCTCCCGTCAGTAATGAAAATACTAAGCGAATTAGGAGTGGACGAGCACGAGTTGAAAGGACTGGGAAAACAAGCAACGCTCGGCGGATGGTAGGCTTAGTGCTTATAGACGTTGTCATGGTGGTCGTAGTCTAAAACAACTACTGTTTTTGCCTGCTCGTTTATTTCATAGACAAGCACGAAAGATTTGTCGATGTGCACCCTGCGCAGGTTCTGCATTGGCGCGCGCAATGGCTTGAAGCGTTTTGGATTTTCGAGAATCTCTTGAATCTTGTTATTGATTATCTCAAGTTTCTTCTTGCCCTTCTTTTCGAGTTTCTTGAACGTTACGTAAACGCCTTGCTTGAGCTCTAATGAATACACGTTATCCCTCTAGCTTGAACTCTTTCGCGAAATTCTTTACTTTAACGCTCTTCTCTTTTCCCGCGCGCGCGAGTTTTTTCACGTACTCAGGCCGAAGCTCAGGCTCGAGAACCTCCTCCTCGTAAACGTTCATCACCAAGTCTATTGCTTCAGACTTGTTAGACAAGCCATGCTTGGCTTTCACGATGTTCAAAAGCCTGTTCGCATGCTCGGAAATATCAATCACTGCATACACCATATTAACACCTTGTTAATAATTGTTAATAACAAGTTAATAAGCGTTTGCATCTTTAGCCTCGTGAATTCTGCCAGGAGAAAACAAGCAACATTCGGCGGATGGTAGAAAAAATTTACTGTGTAACGGTTCCAGTTATCTTCTTTTTTACGCCTCTGAACGCTTCAGCGAAAGTAGCGATAATGGCAATCACGAACGCGCCAACGCTTGTGCTGAGTATAAAACGGTCGATTTCAAAGTCGTTAGCAGGGTTCTTCAGAATAGTTAAACTGAGAATGCTGGCAGCACCGCCTATTGCTGCAGTAGCGAGCGTGCGAAAAGTGCTTGAAGCAAATGACTCTGCTTGCCTGATTCTGGTTCTCAATTCTTCTGCGCCGGTTAATGCGAGTGAGCATGCGCTTGCACCAATAAACACGCCTGAGTCGAAAAAAGTAAAAATATTCACTCTGTTAACTGCAAGCTGCCAACTACGCACAAGCAAGTAAGACATGGATGGGAGCATTGTTAGCGCATAAGTAGTTCCAGCCTCAACACCCCTGTTTTTTCTTGCAGACTTAGGCATGCTCGCGTGCTGCCGCGCGTGCTGCATTAAAGACTTGAAGCAAGCGCCAGCTATGCTCGCAGAATGCTTAAAACGAGGTGGACTTGTTGCTTGTGCCTGCACAGGACTTTGCCTGCCTTCTATCCCACGCATTGCTTGCATGCGAGGAGTATGCATCAGGCTATTTAAAAGATACAGTTTTATAGTTTGTTCGAGAGAATTTGCTATAGCATTGCTGGATTGTTTTGCGTGTATGATTTGCAGGAATTGCTTTGGTTTGTTTCGAGAAGTTTTGATTGCTTGTGTGAATTGTTGTTTAAGTTGTTTTGCAGCTGTATTGCTTATGCAGTTTTGAATTGCTTCAAGTGGTCGAAACTACTGCAAAACAAGTCAAAACGATTCGAAACGTTTAAGTTTTGCTTGAAGGTGCGCGTATGGGAATTAAGGCAGTGTTGCTGGATATTGATGACACGTTGTTTGCGAGCAGCGAGTTTTCTGAATTGGCGAGAATGCAAGCTGTTCACGCGATGAAGCGCATGGGCTTGAAGCAGGACACGAAAAAAATTTTCGCGTTGCTTCAAAAAATAGTTGAAAAGCACGGCTCGAATTACCCCGGGCACTTGAACGTGCTCGTGCACGAGCTGAAAGTAGAGAAAAGGCTGAAAGCAAGAATTATTGCTGCAGGAGTTGCTGCTTACCACAACGCAAAGCACTCCATCCAGCCGTTCCCTGAAGTGCCTGAAACTCTAGTGCGCCTACGCGACGCGGGATACGAATTGTACGTTGCGTCTGAAGGCAGGACGCTCAAGCAATGGGACAAGCTGATACGCTTGGGACTGGCGCATTTTTTTGACGACGTGTTCGTGAGCGAAGACTTGGAGTGCATGAAAAGCAAAAAGTTTTACTCGCGCATCGCACGCAAGCTGAAGCTCAAGCCAAGCGAGCTCGTAATGGTGGGAGACAGAAAAGACAAGGATATTGTGCCTGCGAGGGAAGCAGGCATGCACACAGTGCGCATTGTTGCTGGAGCGTTCGCGAAAACGACAGGGCCCGAAGCAGATTATAAAATAAGGAAAATGAGCGAACTAACTCGCGTCTTGAGCAAGCTCGTGTGAAAAATTTAAAGCATTTTTTTGAACGGGTTAGGCGCGTATTCTTTATAGACGATGAGCGACTCGTAGTCCCGGATGGCGTCGCCGAATTGTTTTTTTATTTCACCGAACAACTCGTGGTATTCGACGCTGTTTTTCGCGTCTATCCCTATTTCCGCGTCCCACGCGCCGACAACGCTTGAAATGAAGAACACGCTCTCGAAAGAAGAGAGAAACTGGAACAACTGCGTGATTTTTTCAGGCTGCTGATAAAAGCGCAGGAACACGTGGTTGTGCTGGTAGCCCAGCAAATCGCGGTTGAGGTAGGATTTGAAGGCAGTAATAACACTGTCTTTCACGAGTTTTTTAATGCGGTAGGCGACAATGTCAGGAGTTTTGCCTATCTTTTTTGCTATTTCAACGCTCGGCGCGCGGGAGTTTTCAACCAGAATGCTCAAAATCCTCAAGTCAACATCATCGAATTTTACAGTTTCAGGCTGTTTGGGAATAACGTGAATACTGCGCTTTTTCTTGGACTCTTTCGCGAGTGAATAAATAGACGGCCACCACGTGTGCATCAGTTGAACGGCAACATTCTGCTGGCGCACAAAATCTCCATACTTCTCGAAAAATTCTTTCAGCAAGTTGTTGAACTCGAAGTGGTCTTTGGCATTTATTCGCGCGATGACGTCCCAGCGCCCGTCGCACACGCCGAGCCACTGGCACGGCATTTCATTGCAAATGTAATCGATAACTTCCTGCTCGTCTTCAGGAGTCGTGTGCTGAAACTGCAGGTAAAGCCGGAAAGTAGTAAGCCCAAGCCGATTGAAGTTGGGAGTTACGAAAAATTTCGTGATGACTCCGCTCTTGACGAGCCTGCTGATTCGATACTTCACAGACTCTTCAGAAACCTTCGCCTTCCGGGCAATAGCAGCATTGCTCTGGCGCGCGTTCGTCTCAAGCTCGAGCAAAATTTTCCTGTCAATAGAATCAAGTTTTAATGGGTTATTTAATGCCATAAAGAGATATTAACGAAATAATTAATTAAATTCTCCTGTTTTCACGCAAAAACAAGCGTTCACCCTTTTTATTCAACTTTCACGCCAACGTATTACATGAAAACAAGAATAGCGCAGGGAAATGTAGAGGGCGCAACGCAAAGGGGAACGCGAGTGTTCGAGAGGAAACTGCTTGACGGGGGGATAACTGCAATCCGAAATAAAAGTTCAGGTGCAACTCCAGCAGTTCAATCTTTTGCAACTAGCAATGCTGAAAAGAGAACATATGAGCCGGCGGAGAGAGAGGAGAAAGAACGAATTCCGGCAAGCGAAGTTTTAGAGCATTGGAATGCCCGCGCCCAACGCGCGGGAGTGCAAAGCGTAATGTCAGCACGCCACACTCCTGAAGAAAATGAGGAAGCGACTCGAAAACTGCAGGTGGATGTTTTTGATTTCTTGCGCGGGCAGATTGAAGGAAAAAAAGTATTCGAACTTGGGGTAGGAATTGGGAGAATGACTGTGGAATTGGCAAAACGCGCGAGGAAAGTTGCTGGCTGTGATTTTTCTAGTGAAATGCTCGCACGCGCTGCTGAAAACCTGCGCAAATTCAACCCGCTCGTGCTCAACGCGAAAAACGATGTTGAAAATAAACTGCGCGCGAGAGCAGTAGCATTCGGAGGTAGAGGGTACATGCCAACGAATGTTCGCCTCTACTTGGGAAAAATATTTGACTTGCGCTTGCCTGCAAAATCTTTTGACTTGGTGTTCGAGTCCATAGTGCTGCTTCACATTCTGGACCCTGAAGAACTGCGCGCGACTATCGCGAGAATGCAGGAGTTGAGCAACAGGATTTTCATTTGCGAGCACACGTTCGAAGGAGAAGCGTTTCCAATCTCGCGCTATTCCATACTGCGAACTGCTGAAGAGTATGAAGAGTTGTTCAAGCCGTTCAAGCTAGTGAAAAAGAAAACGCACTTGTGCGCAGGCGACTCGTTCACGCTCATGCTGTTTGAAAAATGGAAACAGAATCCGCATGAATGAAAGTGGACATGCTGTTTTCAAACGAGCCCGAGACTCCGGACAGAAGACTCTGAACTGGAAATGAGAAGGAATATATTGTTTTCAACCCCTAGTTTTTATTCGTGTGGAGATGGTGTTGAGTGGTTAATGCTATTGAGGAAAAAGGCGAGGAAGGAAAACGAGTTGAAGAAGCAGGCGAGCAGGAGGAAGGCGAGCAGAGCTTCGAAGAGCAATTAAAGAATTACGAGAAAGCGGGAAAGATTGCTTTTGAAGCTTCGAGAGAAGCGCGCAAGCTCGTGCGCCCGGGCGAGAGCGTCCTGGAAATCGCTGAAACTATTGAGAAAATGATTGAGGACGCTGGCGCGAAAAACGCTTTTCCAGTGAACGTGAGCTTGAACGAAGCAGCAGCGCACTATACTCCAGAGAGAGACGACGTTTTGCTTATTGGGGAGAAGGACGTTGTGAAAATAGATTTGGGCGCGCACGTTGACGGTTGCATTGGAGACACTGCATTCACGCTGGATTTTAGCGACGAGAATGGAAAGCTGGTGGAAGCAGCAGAAGCAGGGTTGGAAGCAGCAATTGCAACAGTGAAAGCAGGAGTGAAAACGAATGAAGTCGGCGCTGCAGTGCAAAAGGAAATAACTTCACGAGGGTTCAAGCCAATAGAAAACCTGACTGGGCATTCTCTTGCTCCTTACGTGTTGCATGCTGGATTGGAAATTCCGAACATTGCAACAACAAGCGGAACAGAACTCCAGGAAGGAGACGTGCTTGCAATCGAGCCGTTTGCTACTAATGGCAGGGGAAGAATAGGAGAGGGAAGCATAGTAGAAATATTTTCCCTATTTGGAGTAGTGCCTGTGCGAATGAAGCAAAGCAGGCAGTTGATAGAGTACGTTGCGGAAAACTTTCACACTCTTCCTTTTGCTGAACGATGGCTCTACAAAGAATTCAAGTCGAAACTATTAGTGCAGGCGGCATTGAAAGAACTCGTGAGCGCAGGATGCTTCCACCCGTACCCAGTGCTAAAGGAAGTGGAGAAAGGATTAGTCGCGCAAGCAGAGAAAACAGTGATAGTGGAAAAAGGCGGGGCAATAATATTGACGAAGTGAAAAAAAATCATTCGCTTGGCAAAGGCGGGATTTCATCGTCTTCAGGAAGCGGCGGAACTTCTTTATTTTGCGTTGCCTCATCAATTTCTTCGTCTTCAGGAGGAGGGGGAGGCCTGTCTGATTCAAGGCTAGCCAGAGGCTGGGAAGTGCTTGTTTTGAAAAAGTCGAGCGGACCGAGCGACGGCGTTTCGTTCGCGTTCTTCAGTGCAGTGTCAAACTGCCTGGCGCAGCCTGAAAACAAAAGCGAAAACACTGCCAAAGCAACGAGCAAGCAAATTTTTTTATCCATGTTAATTCACCTTTTGGCTGCAAGCAAAGATTTTTGTTCACGCCAAATCACGTTTTGCTTATTCGGGAAGCGGAGGAATCTCGCTCCCTCCGAGCGTGCACTCGCTTTCGACTTTCACGAAGTACGCTTCGCCAGGCTGCATCTCGGCAGCTTTCTGCCATTTTTGGGACTCTTCATTCCACTGCCACGGGCCTTTCAACAACACGCAGTCGCCCATCAACTCCCTGATGTTAATGTTGCGGGACTGCGAGCCAATCTGGTTCCAGCCAGCGCGAAGCTTTTTGCCACTCATTTCAAAAGTTTTCCTTCCAGCAATTTTCACTGAACACGCGCTTGTTGCCTTGAACCAGTAGCCTTGCCCTGGCTCGAACGAAGAAGGCCGAACGTAATTCTTTTGCACTGCATCGTAAGTCCACGCTCGCTCTGCAGCAAAGTTTTCGCAGTCAGAGTCAACGCTCACGCTGTCGAACGGAACGCTGAACATGTTCCAGCCAGCAGCCAAGCGGGCAGTGAAAAGAGTGGCGGCAATAGGAGGCACTGTTGCAGTTGTTGCTGTCGAGGTTGATGGAGTTGGGGCAGGCGTTGCAGTTGAACCAGTTGCAGATTGTGGAGTGGTTGAAGAAGAAACGCACGCGCCGTCAACACACGAATAACCGTCTAAGCACGCCTCGTGCTTTGCCTTTACTGAATCTTTCTCACAGAAGTATTCGACTACTTGGCTTTCGGAATAACAATAGTCTTCCTTGCGCTCCACAATAGTTTGGTCGGAATTGTATACGATGGTTTCTCCCTTCAATTCTTTAACGTAACCGCCGTCACTGTCCTTGCAGGAACGCTCTCCTGAAGCAGAAGGCGAAACGCACGCGCCATCCCTGCAAACAAAACCGCGTTCGCAACCGCGCTTGTCCTTCCTCACCGCAACGCCGGAGTCGCTCTTGGCGCAGAAGTATTCAATGAGCGAATCGTCGCCCAAGCAATAATCCTCGCCTTTTTCGCTGCTCGACCAACTTGTGCCTTTCTTTGAAACGTCGTCACCGCCGTCAGTCTCCCTGCAATCACTCTTCGGTTTTTGCTCGGCGAACTTGACGCACGCGCCATCCCTGCAAACGAAATCGTCGGGACAGTTTCGATCAACGCGCCTCATTACAGCGCTACCTCCTCGATTCACCATCCGCGAATCACAGTAGTATTCACGCAGCAAGCTCGAGTCAACGCACTCGTCAGCAAAAACTTCGTTCTTGTAAGAAACCTTTCCAGCAACGTAAATGTCCGTGCCTGAATCAGAGTCACGGCAAGCAACTGTTTCTGCAGTTGGAGTGCTTGAAGAACCTGAAGACGGGGCAACGCACGCGCCACTTGAGCACGAATAACCACTAGGACAATCTTGCACTACAAAACCAATCTGCCCTTGATAACAATAATAATCTCTCACAGTGAATTCCCCATCACACGAATCGCTGGCGGTAGTTGCAGCGTCGCGGGCAGTCCCGAAAGAGTAGATGTCAATTCCGTTTTCAGAATCAACGCACGATGACTGTGTTGAAGTGCCTAAAGAAACACAAGCGCCACCATCACACGAATAACCGCTCGGGCACTCCGAGTCTATTGAATCGAGTTTTCCGTCCCTGCAATAATATTCTTTCACAGTTGTTGAAGTGACGCACGAATCGCGCGCGACGGACAGGCTTGCTTCCACTCGCCCAGGCGTATAAACGTTTATTCCATTGTCGGAGTCTTTGCATGTTGAAGTTGAAGCAGCAGGAGTTTCAGTGCCAGTCCCGCCAGAAGAACCAGACTGCTGCGAAAATGCGCCGTCAACACACGAGTAGCCTGAAGGAACAGGATACTGACGGGACTCTATTCTTCCGTTTTCAACTGAAGTGCAGTAGTACTCGATTATAGTAGAAGCATCAGGGCAATAGTCAGTTTTCACCTCGCTTCCAAGCGTCACGCTTCCCTTAACGTAAGCCTGCACGCCACCGTCAGTTTCAAGGCAAGTTGTTGACTGCGCCCTCGCAATGCAAGCGCCTCCATCACACACGTAGCCGGACGGGCACGTTTTGTCAACGCTGTTCAACGCGCCGTCAGAAAGGCACGTTTCTTCAAAAAGTTTTTCAGAAGAATAACAACGGTCGCTCACTGAAGCAAGCACGCTCCCGTCAGCAGAATAACGCGTCGCAGTCCCGAAAGTGTAAATGTCTTCACCATTGTCACTATCCCTGCACGTTGGCGCAGCCGGGGCAGTTTCCACTGCAACGCACGCACCGTCTTTGCACTCTTGCCCTGAAGAACACGAACGGTCAACGGAACGCTTCGCGCCAGCGCTCGACGCTCGCATGTCGCAGTAATACTCGCGCACTTTACCTGAAACGCAAGAGTCAGTTGAAGAATCACTTCCCGTTATAGTAGTGCCTTTCACTGCAATGTCAGTACCCCCGTCAGAATCAGTGCACGTTTCAACGCACGCGCCGTCAGAGCACGCAGAGCCAGCAGGGCACGTTTTTGTAATGCTTGTTTTTACAGAAGTAGAACCAACAGCCATGCAAAAGTATTCAGTTAAAGAGGAAGCGTCAATGCACGAGTCGGAAGAAGCGCTTCCAGAACCAACAGTGATTCCTTTAACGCTCACGTCCTGGCCAGAGTCAGAATCAATGCATGAAGCAGAAGCACTGGACGAGCCGGACGACGTTCCACTGCTCACGCACGCGCCACTCGAGCAAGAATAGCCAGACGGGCACGGCTTGTCCACAGTTTCAAAAGTATAGCCTGAACAAAAATACTCGCGCACTGAACCAACATTCACGCACGCGTCCGTGTAGTAGTCTATTGCAAAAGAACTTGAGAGCGCCAGCTCGCCTTTAACATAAACACTGTTCGCCTCGTCGTTGTCAAAACACTGGCCCACTTGCGCGAAGGCAACAGACGCTAACGCCAACAAAAAAACAGGCAGTAAACACGCATTCCGCAAAAAAACTTTTTTCATAAAAACCACCAACAAAAACGAATAGCGCAATAACGTCGAAGAAAACGTTTAAAAAAGTGTGTTTAATGAGAGCGAATTGAAATGCGCCTTAATTCACTTCCCTTTTTCCCAGTCTATCCCGAATTCTTTGCAGAACCCCATGAGTTTTTCACGTTGCTCGACAACCAAGCCTTTCCAGTCGAACAGCAACGTGGAAATTTGCTCGACGTTTTTTTCTATTGCCTGCGCGAACACTTCTTGCTCTAGATTGCCAACAGCGTGCTTGGGAATCATGTGCCCGAAAGAAAACTCGCTCAGCAAACCTATTTTAGTGAAAGTAGGAGAGTAATGCCCTCCACCTGCCCCGAAAAAAGCATCGAACTCTTCATTAGAGTCAACTGTCTTCATTATCGCGCCTGCAACAACTGAACATGCCCGCTCTTCAACCCACTCTCGCTCGCTCGAGCCGACTTCAACGAACAAAGTAGGCTTTTCCAAGAACGGGCCGTGGTGTGTAACCTCAAAGCAAACAAGCCGGCCAGTAAAATTGTTCAAACCCGCCAAGCGGTTCAACTCCAGCAAAGCAACTTTCATTTTCGAAGCAAAAGCAGTGACTATAGTTTTTTCCCTCCCGCCTAACTCTGCCTTGCCCCAGTTGCCAATCGGGTGCACGGTAAAGCAAGGCCTGCCAGTCTCGCTCGCGTGCCTTGAAGCAAAAATATAGTAATCTCCTGGAAGCGACAGGTTTTCACTGTGGACAGTTCGCGAAGGAATTTCAACTAGAAGCGTGCCTCCATTCTTGAAAGCAGGAAAATCGTTCACTGAAGAAGCCTGCTGGAAAGAATAATCTGAAACTAGCTTTTTTGCTATATTGACTCCGGCGATGTCTTGGGAAGAGTAAATTATTGTCGCGCGCATGAGAATTGTTTTGATGCAAGAGATTAAAGAATAAACACGTTTTTTGGTGAATTGCAGGCTGGAAGAGAAGAATGTTTAATAAATAAAGCGCGAGAAGAATTTTCTCAATGAAAGAAAAACGTTTTCTGAAAGGAGACTTTGACATTAGCCAAGCAGGAGAAAAACTCGGCATTATAGTAGGAGGCATTATTCTCCTCGCGTTGATTGCAACAATGTGCGCGACTACTGGAAAGCCTGAAAAATGCGGGGCTGGAACAGTGGAATGCGACGTTAGCGCGAGCAGTTGCGGGTGTTGCAGCGCTGAAGCGCAACGAGAAGGAGGAATTGAAAGCGCGTGCTCTTGCCCTTCGGGTTACGAGTGGGACAGCAGCATAAATGATTGCTGCAGGAACATCGACGGCGGGAGGGAATGCGTTAATTCAGGGAGATTGTGCAGGACGGGGGAATGCCCTGCAGCAGAAGAGTACTGCCCTGCGAGCGGGTGCTGTCCGCGCGGAACGTGGAGTGATGCTGAAAAGTGCTGCGTGGAAAACGGAGCGTGCATAGCCTTCTGCCCTGAACAACGCGCGTGCGATGCTGGCGCAGCAGCTTGCAGAGAATGGGGAGGCTGTTGCGGGGAAGGGCTAACGTGGGATAGTGGAAGAGAATGCTGTAAAGATTCAGGAGGCCAGTGCGTTCAAGCTTGCCCTGCTTGCTTGACGTGGAAGGAAAGCACGGTAGGCGCGAATGATTTTGCGTGCAGGGACGCGAGCGGGCGCTCTTTCGGAGAGTGCGCGAGAGTAGTCTGCATTAATGGAAGAGCATGCTGCGAGCAGGATTGTGATGAAGGCACTTGGGATTGTGATGCGAACGGCGGGGAAGGCTGTTGCGCTGTGAACGGCGTGTGCGTTGAGGGAACTGCACCCGCAGCATGCGTTGCAGCAGGCAGAGGATGCAGCGGGAGGTCAGGAGGCTGCACGAACGGCTGCTGTGCTCCGGGCTTCAGCTGGGGCGCGTCTGGAAGCGTGCAATGCTGCCAATCAGGAGGAGTTTGTTATGATGACGGAGGAGGCACGGGCAGAGTGCCGGAAAGAATTTGCGAGCCAAACCCGTGCGAGTACGACTTGAACAACGACAGGAAACTAAACCCTGACGACGTGAACTTGTGGCTGGAAAAATGCTTTGTAGCAGAGGTTGTCGAAGTGACTGAAACGCGGACAGACGCGGAAGGCAACCCAGTGCAAGTAGTAGCCACGCCAGGAGTTGAAGCTTCATACAGGCAGATAGACGAATGCGATTACGACGTTGCACCATTCGCTGGGACAGTGAGCGCGTTCGACGAAAACTGCGTCAGGGACATTTGCAAAGGAGAAGAAGAAGGATGGGAATGCACGATTCTCGCGTGTTTAGAGTAAAAAGTTTTCAGTTTAGGAGTTTTGAAGTTTTGTTTTTGGGGTTGTGAGTTTCAAATTAGAGGTTTAGGAGTTTTGTAGTTTTGGGGTTTGGAAGTTTTGAAGTTGTTTCGAGTGGTTTTGCTTCGTATTGCGAAACGAGTCGAAACAACTGAGAACAAGTCGAAACGTTTTTGGTTTTGGTGGTTGTGAATGGTTTTTGATTCGCGTTTTTCGTTTCTTGTTTTCTCGTGCGTAGTGCTCGGCTTGTTTTTGTTCGGTTGCCTTGGTTTAGGAGGAAGCACGGGCAGTCCTCTTGTTGTCTCTTCTTTTGATTTGGAGGGCAAGCCGTTTGTTGGGGGAGAAAACGCGAAAGTCACTCTCGTTGAGTTTAGCGATTTTCAGTGCCCTTACTGCGCGCGTTCTGCGGCTACTCTTCAACAAATAGAGAAGGAGTACGGCACTAAAGTGAAAGTTTACTTCAAGCATTTTCCTCTTGACAAGAATTACAATCCTCTCTTGCCTTACCAGATTCACCCGTCCTCGGGAAGGGCTGCTGTTGCTTCAGAGGCTGCTGGCGCGCAGGGAAAGTTTTTCGAGTACCATGATTTGCTGTTCGCAAACCAAGGCGTGTTTGACGACGCGTCGCTTTCTTCTTACGCCGGGCAGTTGGGCTTGGATGTCGAGAAATTTCAGCGGGACTTGAACGGCCAGGAAGCGTTCGCGCGAGTGTTGAAGGACATTGAGGAGGGAAACAAGATTGGCATAAGCGCTACGCCAACTGTTTTCGTGAACGGAAAGCAAACGCCTGCTTCGTACGAGCAACTGAAACAAGCGATAGATGAAGAACTAAAAAAATAACTTCGGCAATTCCACGCGTGAAAATGCGAATTCAAAATTGTTTTTTCTTTCTACAGCAGCTTCAGTTTTCCAGTGTACTCGTTTATTTTCCCTTCTTTCCACGGGCCTATTCCCAGCGCTGTTATTGTTCCCGGCTCTATTTGCGTGTGCCCGGCGTCTTTGATGAGTGCTGAAGGGATTTCTTTCTTCACTCTCTCGAACAATTCTACTAATTCTTTTTCATTCTCCACGCTTACCACTATTTTTTTGCACCCACCCGCTTCCCATTCTTCAACTGCCGCCTCGTCTTTCGCTTTTGCTTTCTTGTATGCTTCGAGGCTCGCGTGTGCAGCGTGCGCTGCAAGCTTTCCCTTGCCTATTTTCAAGTCTTTGCGCACTACGATGACTTGCTTGACTTCTTCATTTGAATGCATGTTTTTATCTTTTCACCCACTCATTTAAATTCATGCGTGAACGCATTGCCGAGATTGCCGAGAACATCAAGCAGCTTGAAAGCGACAGGCGCGTGCTTGCAGAGAGCCTGCGCGGCACTGGCGAGACTAGTTTTCAGGATGCATTGGAGAAAAACCTAATTCACTCTGTTTCCCCCCTCCAGTTTTCTGGGAGCGTTTGCGCTGTTGACGGGGGGTTGCTCGCGCAGGAGTACCAAGGCTTTGACCTCGTGCTTTCGCGTGCTGTCGGTGTTTTGTTTTCTTACGAGAAAGGCAAGCTCTCTTCGCACAAGTACCATCCGAACGCTCTCCCGCAGGTTGATACTGACACTCTTTTTTCTTTGGAAGCGCACGAGTTTAATTTGCACAAGTCTTTGTTCCGGTTGAAGAAGGAAGTAGAGTGTTCGATTGAGTGCGTGAAAAAATGGGCGCCTGGTTTTTTGTTTGTTGACGGTTCGCTCGTTCCCCAGATTTCAGACAAGCCGAGCGAAGACAATCCGCTCTACGACTATTACTGTGAAGTTGTTTCTTTGCACAAGCAGCTCTATTCCACCTGCGAGGAAAGCAAGTGCGCGATTGTCGGCGTGATTAAGGACAGCAGGGGCAAGCGCTTCATCGAACTGGTTTCAAGAATTGCCGGCAATAATAGCGTGCTCGATCGTTCGAATGACACTATTTTTCTTAATTTCCTGCTGAAGCAGGGAGAGAGGAGTTTTGCTTTTCGTTATTCTCGTTCTCCGCGCGAGCACCAAGTGTTGAAAGACTTTGGGGGAATAGGGGAGAAACTGTGCGTTTGTTACTTGAAGCCTGCTGTTGAAGACCAGCCCGTGCGCATAGAATTTTTTTCCAACGCTGAAATCGGAAAAGTCGCTTCCGTCGTCCAGTCTCTCTCGGCGATAAACAAGAAGTATGCTTACCCTGCAGTGTTGATTGAAGCAGACTTGCGCGCTGCGCTCGAGCCAATGGAGTTAGAGCGTGCTTACCGAGAGTTGAGCATGCACACTGGCTTGAGCCCAAGCTCGCTCAAGTTGAGGAGAAACAACAGGCCGTTCAGGTGAATGGACGGTTTGCACGCGCATACATTTATATTGCAGAAACGCGTTAATTATCTTGTGAGTTTATGAGCATTCAACAGCGCATACTTCCTGCAAAGTTAAAACAATTTCAGGCAATAGCTTCAGCTGGCGGAACTCCTGCTTGGTTCGCGCGTGCGCTTGGAAAAGAGGCAGAGTTTGATCCTGAACGCGCGCTTTCCAAAGCAATACGAAACACTGATGCTCCTCTAGTGGGCCTGCTTCTTTCCGCTGGAGCTGGCGTGGCTGAAGATGCTCAGCGTAAACTCAAGTTGAACGCTCGCTTGATTGACGCAGTCAAAAAAATGAATGTTGATGGCGTTGAACGCATGCTTTGCGACGGTGCTGATGCGAACTGCCGTGATCGCGGCGTGCATGTTTTGGTGATTGCTTTTTACGGAATGAAAAACGAGAAAATGCGCGACGCAGACAAAGCAGCATGCCACGCGATTTATGCTGCGTTGAACGCGCATGGTGCTGTTGTGCCTGCTTCTGAAGCAGAACAAGCCGGGCTGTAATTACGATAATCTTTTTGTTTGGCAAGCCTGTTCTTGTTTTCTTTTATATACTCGCTAATTACAGTTGTTTAAATACTGCTTTCTGTTCTTGTTCTGCGTGAGCGATGCTGATAAGGCAGTTGAAGTAGTTGAAAAGATGGCCAACGCTCTAGTGCACCTCAGTTCAACAAACAATTTTTTGGAAGTTTTGTTCGCTTCCAACGTAGTGCGCGATGGCGTTGTCGCCATTCCTCCTAATGCTGATGCTTCAAAGGCGTTCGGTCCTGTTGCTGAAAAAAAGCGTTTGGATGGCTTTTGCTTGAGCGTCAGGTTCGGGGGCCACGGAGGCATTGCTTCGAAAGCATGCGCGACTCTTGCTGGCAAATCCTGCTTGAAAACGTTTCTCGCCACTCGAGTTTTTCGGAATGATGAACGCGATTTGATTGAACGAAATTTGGTGAGAGACGTTGAAGCAAAAGAAGCGAACGGAGTGCGAACAGACTTTGTTTTATTCGACGAGAGCGACAACCAGTCTTTCAATTTAGTGGTAGAGCAGGCTGGCGACAACACTATTCTCCGCGGACCTCAGCCTCGAGAGCATTCTTTTGAAGAGCTTGCTTCAACTGCAGGAAAAAAACTCGAAACTGCGGGCGTGCTTGGTTTTCTTTCCTTGCGTTCTCCTGCGTTGAAAGGGTTGGTTGAGGCAGTGAAGCAAGGGCAAGCCAGTTTCTCAGGTTTGATGATGGTGGATTGCACGAGTGGAAGCGATTCTAAAATTGAAAAGCAAATGCTGGAATTGCTTGAAAGCGCCCGCATTGGCGCGCGTTCGTTGATTGGCTTGCTTTCAATGAACGAGGTTGAAGCGAAAAGGTTTGCCGAGCTGCTCGGCTGGAAGGAAAGGAAGGTTGAAGAGGCTGCTTTGTTTGTTTTCGAGCGTTTGCGTTGCCCCATTCTTCTCCACACCAAGAATTTCTCTCAAATCATTTCTCACACTTCTTCTCGAAGGATTCCTTCTGTTGAAGTGAAGGCAAGGCGGACAGTTGGCGCTGGTGATACATTGTGCGGAGCGCTCGCATTGGCTTTGGCAGTGCGCAAGAGGCTGCTCGACGTTGAAGCGCCAATCCAGTTAAGCGTTGAAGAATGCCTGTTGTTCAGCACTGCTTCAACATGCTTTCGCTTGGAAGCAGAAAAAAAATGTTTCCCAACACTCTCTGAACTAACGCAATTCCTTCAAGGCAAGCAATTCAAATTTGCTTTGCCTGTTTTGCATGAAAAGAAAAGCGTTGTGGAAAAATTGTAGT
This sequence comes from Microcaldota archaeon, assembly GCA_016212395.1. GTDB lineage: Archaea > Micrarchaeota > Micrarchaeia > Burarchaeales > JACRGF01 > JACRGF01. The sequence continues at coordinate 22,046 of JACRGF010000007.1, read as the reverse complement.
TGTTGAAGGCAAGAATTCCTCGCATGCCCACTCATTTCACTGCACGAAGAGAATCGCAAAAAAACCTAAAAAACGTGGCATGAGCCGCATTCATTTTTTAGAGTGCATTCGTTTACAGCAGAGCCGAAAAGTAATTTTGTTTACCCGACTTCGTCGTGTTCGACTCTGCGTCTAGCAAACCACGAGAAGGAGTTACTATACTCGTGTCGCATTACTTTCGTGGTTTGCTATAGTTGTTTTTTTTCCTTTTTTCCCACTGGCTGTCTCCCCTCACAACATTTTTATACTCTTAAAACCATTTTTTTCTCATGGCTTCCAGTCAAATAGAGTTGGGCACTGTTATTTCTACTTTCGAGGATCCGAGCACTGGCGCTTTTCATTTTGTTGTTAATTCGAGCAGGGTGCGCAAAGGCCAGTTTGTGCAGACGCGCACTGACGACGGCTTGTTGTTCGGTGCTGTTACTGACATTACGCGCGCGAACAGGTATTTCGAGCGCGCCGAGTCTGTTGCAGAGTACTCGCGTTCTGCGCCTATTGCTGAAAACTTTCCAACCACTGACTGGGAGTACACTGTCGCGTGCGTAAAAGCATTAGGCGTGTTTCAAAACGATTTTCTTTTGCGTTCCACTTTCCCTGCTGCTCCGGGAGAGAAAGTTTTTTCTGCTGACGAGGAGCAGTTGCGCAGGTTCCTGGGTTTTGTTGATGACGGCTTGAATTTGGGCAAGCTTCAAAACCACGACGTTGAAGTGAAAGTGAAAATGAATAATTTATTGCAGAAGCACTTGAGCGTACTCGGAATTTCGGGAAGTGGAAAATCTTATTTCATGTCCTGCCTCATTGAAGAGTTGCTTGAGCGCAAGCCTGAGCACGGCAGGATTGCGTCTGTCATCGTGGACATTCACGGCGAGTACGTTGGTTTTGCGTCAGGCCAGTATGGGGACAGGGCGAGTGTTTTTCAAGGCAAGAAAATCAAGATTGCGTTGCACAAGCTTTCCCCCCAGACGCTTGCTGAATTCGTTCCAGAGCTTTCTGGTTCTGCGCGCAGGGAGTTGGAAGTCATCCTCTATGATTTGAAGCGCGAGATGAAGGACAAGCAGGAGCCGTTCGACTTGCCTGAAGTTATCCAGCGCGTTGCTGAAAGCGAGATTAAGGAGAACGTAAAGCCTATTCTGCTCACGCACTTGCACCAGTTGAAGGCTCTTAATTTGTTTGGCAAGGCGGACAATCCTTCGTTGAAGCAACTCGCGCTTCCAGGCAGGCTGTGCGTGTTGGACTTGAGTGATTTGGACAACCCGAAGCGCAAGCAGTTGATTGTCGCTTATTTTGCGCGCAGGCTGTTCAAGGCAAGAAAGAAAGGCAAAATCCCGCCGTTCGTTTTGCTTGTTGAGGAAGCGCATAATTTTGCTCCAGAGCGGTTGTCTAAGTTTGAAGCGCTTTCAAAGCCTGTGATTAATTTGATTGCGCGAGAGGGGAGAAAGTTCGGCGCGAGCTTATGCTTGATTTCCCAGCGCCCGAAGTATCTTTCCACTACTGCGCTTTCCCAGTGCAATTCCAATATTATCTTCCGCATTACGAACCCTTACGACGTGAAGCATATTGCTGAGAGTTGCGAGAGCATTGACCAGAACATGGCGAACGCGATTAGCACTCTGCGCGTTGGCGAGGCGATTATTCTCGGCGAGGCTGTTTCCTACCCGATTTTCGTGAAAATCCGCTCGCGTCGCTCGCGCAACGCTTCAAAATCTGAAACGCTTGAATCACTCGCGAAAAAATTCGAGCAAGTGGAAGAACAGAAAAAGCAGGACGTGGAAGCGTTCTTATAAGTTTTCACGTCCGCACTGCAATTTGTTTGTTCACTAATGTTTCAGCGAACTCTTTGTTTATTTTCAAATCCACTTCAATCAACTTTTTGACTACTGCGTTCCCGCTATTCAACTTATACAACGTCGTATTTCCAATTCGCCTGCTTTCTTTCACTATCCCATACCCTTCCAGCACTGCCCACACTTTATACAAAGATGCCCTGGAAACTCCCGCGTTTTCGGCAATCTCTGTTTTCGTGTAGTCAAAAATGCTGTTCTCAATTAGGAAATCAACTACTCGAATGAATGGCGTGTCTCCAAAAAATTCAACGAACAACGATGTTTCCATGCGTCTATTAAGAAAAAGCATGTTTATAATCGTATACGTTCAATGTATCCTAAGGTGTACAGCGATGCCTGATTTAAAAGACAGCGATTTCGTTCCTTGGATTTTGGACAAGTTCGTTCGCCATGGCTGGTGGAATGCAAAGCACACAAGTTTTGACAATATTTCAAAAGGCGCGCCAAAACATTTGAAAGACAAAATAGTCAGGGCTGGAGAGAGTTTGATTAAAGACGGCCTTCTTGTAAGAAAACCTACTTCTTATGGTTTGGAAGTCCGCTTGAATTTCGAGAGGAAAAACGAGATTTTCAGCATTATTGAAAAATGGAAGTTGAACGTTTAACTCGCCTTGGGCTGCGCCAGCGCGCAAATTCAAAACTACTTCTGTGCCGGCAATATTTTCAGAACATTTTTATAATTGTCAATCAAATTGTTTGAGCATGGGCAATGCTGAAAACGAGTTGCGGAAAGACTTTCTTCTCGACAAGTGGGTGTTGGTTGCAGCGAATAGGGGCAAGCGTCCGAATGATTTTAAGTGCGCGCCGTGCGAGCCTCAGCAGCATTCTTCGAATTGTTTTTTCTGCCCTGGCAACGAGCATTTGACTCCTCCTGAAATTTCTCGAGTGTGCGACGTGAATTCAGTTCACTGGTCTGCGCGTTGTTTTCCCAATAAGTTCACTGCTACTTCCCCTGGCTTTTCGCGCGCGTACGGAAAGCATGAGGTTATTGTTGAAACTCCGGATCACAACAAGAGGCTTTCCCAGCTTCCTCTCGGGCAAGTAAAAAACTTTATTCAGCTTTACTGCGAGCGCTTGAGCGCGTTGAAAAAAAACAAGCGCATAAAGTACGTTTCCATTTTCAAGAACGAGGGGGAGGCTGCTGGCGCGTCCATCGCGCACACGCACACTCAATTGATTGCAGTTGACAAGATTCCTCCTGTAATTCGCGAGGAGATTGGCGCTTGTAAGGAGTTCAAGAGGAAAAAGAAAAAGTGCGGTTTCTGCGCGTTGAAAAAGCTTGAACGTGAACGAATTTTTTTCGAGAACGCTTCGTTCATTTGTTTTTGCCCGTTCGCTTCAACGTTTTACTTCGAGTGCACCATTCTAAGCAAGAGGCATGCAAAGAGCCTTCTTGACTTCAACGAGGCTGAGTTGCGCGACTTGGCTATTGCTTTGCGGGCTGTCTTGCAAAAGCTCGACTGCTTGCTCGGAAACCCGCCGTTCAATTACTACTTCCACACTGCACCTTTTTCAAGCAAAATAGATTTTCATTTTCACGTGCACGTGTGCCTCCAGCTCGCGAAATGGGCTGGCTTCGAACACTCGACAGGCATAATAATCAACCAAGTCCCGCCAGAACAAGCAGCTAAAGCGTTGAAGGAAATAAAATAAACTCAAAGCAAAAACATTCTCGTCAAAATGCATGCAAACAAAACAACTTAGAACAAGCTATTCAAAACTGCTAAACTCCAAAACCTCGAAACTTCTAAACGTTTTACTCCACGCAAGCTACTCGAAACAACTTCAAAACTTCCAAACCCCAAAACTACAAAACTCTTAACCGGCCCCCTCAGCTTCTCAGGCGCTTGGCAGCAGATTTAATTCATTCACAGAAGCGTTGGTTCATCCACATACGAATTGTTGTGAAGTGTTTAAATCACTTCACGTAGTCAAGCCATTTTTCATATTTTTTGTTCTTGCCTTTCACTAGGTCGAAGAACGTAGACTGGATTTTTTCAGTAATCGGGCCACGCGAACCAGAGCCGATAATTCTGCCGTCCACTTCCCGAATAGGCGTAACTTCTGCAGCAGTGCCAGTGAAGAACGCTTCGTCTGCAGTGAACAATTCCTCTCGTGGAATGTCACGCTCTATCACTTCAAAACCCAAATCACGCGCTACGCTAATAGCGGAATCGCGCGTAATTCCGAAAAGAATTCCAGCGCCAGCAGGAGGCGTGATGACCTTTCCTTCCTTGACAATGAAAATGTTCTCGCCTGGGCCTTCTGCAATCAAGCCGTTCAAATTCGTCACAATCGCCTCGTCGTACTTGCAGTCCAGCGCCTCGAGCTTCGCGATCACGGAATTCATGTAATTCGCAGTAGCCTTAGCCTGCGGAGGAAGAATTCTAGAGTCAATCCTGCACCAACTTGAAATCTTGCAACGCACGCCCTTCTTCAAACCCTCTTCTCCAAGGTAAGTGCCCCAAGGCCACACGGCGATAGAAACGTCAATCGGGTTCTTCAACGGGTTAAGGCCCATCTCGCTAAAGCCATAGTAAATAATCGGCCGAATGTAGCACGCGTTCAACTTGTTCGCCTTAATCGTCTCCTTAATCGCCTTGCAGATTTCCTCTTCAGAGTAAGGGACTTTCATCGAGTAAATCTTCGCTGAATTAAACAAGCGCTTCACGTGCTCCTTCAAGCGAAACACTGCCGAGCCTTTCACGGTCTCGTAACAACGAATGCCCTCGAACACGCCCGTGCCGTAATGAAGCGCGTGCGTCAACACATGCACTTTAGCATCAGCAAAAGGAACCATTTTTCCATTCATCCAAACAAAGTCAGCCTTCACCGGCATAACACACCACCCTCAAAAGAAAACCAATGGGTAAATAAAGGAAAAACAAAAAATATAAAGAGTATGCGAACGAGAAAAGTAACAATGGGAGAGTAAACGAAAAGGGAATGCACGAACAAAACTGAAAAAAACGAAAAACACAAACAAAAAAAAACAAAAAAAATGCGTGAAAAACAACAACACGCGAACAAAAACAATGCAAAACAAGCAGGAGATAACGAATACAGGAACAAAACAACGCACGACAATGCTTGCAATGGAAATGCTTGTTTGTGTTTGTTGCAAATTATTGGGTGTTGAATGTGATTGTAGAATGCATAAGCAAACTGGTTGAACGCCGAGACTTGACTAGTGAGGAAGCTACCACGGCAATGAACGAGATAATGAAAGGCGAAGCAAGCGAACCCCAGACGGCAAGCTTCCTCACAGCGCTAAGAATGAAAGGCGAAAGCGCTGAAGAAATAACTGCGTTCGCGCGAGTAATGCGCGAAAACGCCTTGAAGATAGAAACGAACGCGACGAACCTATTGGACACGTGCGGAACAGGAGGCGACAAAATCAAAACGTTCAACGTAAGCACTGCAACCGCGTTCGTGCTCGCAGGCGCGGGAATAAACGTCGCAAAACACGGAAACCGCGCAGTAACAAGCAAAGCAGGAAGCGCCGACGTGCTGGAAGAACTCGGAGTGAACATAAACATGCAAACAAGAGAAGCAGCACGCGTGCTCGAAAAAACAGGAATAACGTTCCTATTCGCGCCAATATGGCACCCTGCAATGAAACACGCCGCGCCAGTCAGAAAAGCAATAAAAATCAGGACAGTGTTCAACATGCTCGGCCCGCTCACAAACCCGTTCGAAGCGAAAAAACAAGTGATAGGAGTATACGAAGCAGAGTTAGTGGAAAAAATAGGCAAAGTATTGAAAGAACTAGGATGTGAACGAGGGTTTGTAGTGCACGGGCTGGACGGGCTCGACGAAGTAAGCACAATAGGAAAAACACTCATGTGTGAAGTGAACGCTAAAGGAATAAGAAAAAGGGAAGTAACACCGGAAGACTTCGGGCTGGCGCGCGCGAAAATAGAAGACGTGCTCGGCGGAGACGCTAAAGAAAACGCGCGAACAATCATCGCAATATTCAAAGGAGAACGCGGAGCAAAAAGAGACTTGGTAGTGACAAACGCCGCGCTCGGGTTGATAGTTGGCGGGAAAGCCAACGAACTCAAGGAAGCAGCGCAAAAAGCAGAAGAAGCAATAGACAAAGGAAACGCACTCGCAAAACTCAAACTATTCGTGAAAGAAACAGGCGGAAACACTGTAAAAATAGAAGAATTGGAAAAAACGATTCAAACAACACTCTAAGACGACGGAGGCTTCTCTTCAGGCTTCAACTCAACTGATTTTTGTAGAGGTGGTTGGAAAACAACAGGTGCTTCTGGTTTTTGCTCGACAACAACTTCCTTCTTAACCTCCTTCCTAAACTTCGCGTTCAACTCACTCAACAAATTAGCAAGCACCAAACCCTTCTCAGTCAACTTCACAAACTTAAACTTGCCCTTCAACTCGAAAACAACAAAACCATCGCTCGCCAACTGCTCCAACAAATTAGACGCGTGAAAAAAACTCATGCCGGACGCCTTAGCCAAGCCAGACACGTGCCACTGCACGCTGCCATCACGCAACAACACAAACAACTTAACAGGCTTATCACGCAAAAACAAACCAATGCTCACAACAACACACCTTAAACTGTTTTGAGTTTTGGAGTTTAGGAGTTTAGAAACACCACCCTTTTCAAAACTTTAAAACTCTAAAAAAACCCACTCGAGAAAAGTATTTTAAACAATAGGAATTATACTATTTCCGCCAGTTTTGTTTTCAGAGGTGAGAGCAATGAGCATGCGAATATCGAAACTCTACGGAATGGACGTGTTCACGGACACGGGAAAATTCCTCGGCCGAGTCCAAGACTTGATAGTAGACTTGGAGAGAGGCGAAGTAGGAAGAATATCTCTTGAAGGGCTCCAAGGAGTAAGCAGGGACGAAGCAAAAAGAGTGCTCCGCGAAAAAAGCATAATGTACAAAAGCGTCCGAAGCGTGGAAGACGTGATGGTAGTAAGCAAAGCAGGAAGCAGCGCAGCAATAACAGAAGCAATGGAAGACACGCCATCACCAGCAGGAAGAGACGGGCCAAGCTTCCTAAACACCAGAAGATAAACACACAGACCCTACACTTCCAATACTCTACTTTTTTCTTTCTTTTTTCAAACTACTTTAACCAACTCATCAAACCTAACCTTATAAACTTCAATAAAACCCTCAAAACGACGAAAGAAAACATCAGCCTTCTCCTCCAACCCCTCACTAACCAATAAAACACTCTTAGTCCTCCAAGGACTCGCAGACAACTCAGATTTGCCTAAATCATAATAAAAACGCCTCTTTAACGTATTGTAACTATTTAATCCTTTTATTTTCAAATCGTAAGTGTATAATAACATAATGTAACCATAGTTACATTAATATTTATTAATACTTCTTTTGGTTGTTTAAAGGAGTTTTAGAGTAGTTTACCCGTATTTTTATTTTATTATTATGTTGATTAGTGGAAGTGGGGTGGGTAGGAGGCGAAGTTTTCAGTTTCCGGTTTTGAGTTTGGGGGGTGTTGGAGGTTTTTGGTTTTGGTGTTTTTGGGGTGTGTGTGATTTAGGATTTTGAGTTTTGTTTATGTGTTTTGTAGTTTCATGGTTTTGAGTGGTTGGGTCGTCTTGGTGGTTTTGTTTTTGGGGTTGTGAGTTTCAAATTAGAGGTTTAGGCGTTTTGTAGTTTTGGGGTTTGGAAGTTTTGAAGTTGTTTTGAGTGGTTTTGCTTCGTATTGCGAAACGAGTCGAAACAAATAAGAACAAGTCGAAACGTTTTTGTTTTTGGTGGTTGTGTGTTGTTTGTTTGGGGGTTTTGGTTTGTTTTTGTTTGGTTGTTTTGTCGGGTGTTTTTAAAGGAGTTTATACAAACATTATTTCTGATTCTAAATGTTTAAAGATGGGTGGGTTGGTTCGCGTGCAGCTTTGGGCAGACAAGCGAGCGTGCCTGTGTCCGAGCGGTTGGCGGTTCGGGGTGTTTTGGTTAGCGGGTCCGCGGGCGCGCGGCCGGTTGCAGCAAGGCTGTCGTTGTTTTCTTTACAATCTCTTCCGTTTCGTTTAATGCCGTTAGAGAAACACGTATTGAACGCGTTGTTCGCGCGGGTCGTGTTGCCGTCAGACCCCCTGTTTAAGGACCGGGCGTGTTCTCAAGCAATTCATTATTTGAATAAACGGTTTTTGCGTGCGTTTGGTGAACCCGGCGTTCTCTCGCTGGCGTTGAATGGAAAGAGCGTAAAATGTAATTTTTATTATTTAGAGTTGAATCCCTCCTTGTTTGATGTTGCCCGGCGTGTTCTCGTTCCAGGGAAAGATTATCGCTTGGAGGATGTTATGAGCAGGCGTGACGCGCGTTTCGTCAGGTGGTTGGCAAAACACAATTATTCTTTGAGAGCGCACGGCCTTGAAAAAACCAAAACGTCTCTAAAAGCGTTTCAGTCTATGTGCAGCAGAATAAACCGAGCGTGCAGGGATTGTGGCTTGCCTGAAGCGCTTGGTGTTGAGTTGGGCGACCCTCATTTATTTTTTGTGCGTGAAGAGCTTGCAACGCTTTTTGGCATTGAGTTGGCAAGCGCGTTAAGCATGGCTGTTTTTTCTGAAAAAAAACAAAAAACCATTCGTTTTATTGCTGAACACCCCGGCAGTTCGCATGCGGAGTTGATTGAACAACGCGGTTTCTCCAGGACCCGAGCAAGAAAAATAGTGTTAGAGATAAGCGAACGCGCCGCGTTGTTTGGTGTTGATGCATTCGCCCGTTCGAAAAACAAAGGGTTCAGATTCTCGCTTTCAGAAGAATTTGCAGAGGCAGTCGCGGAAAAACCATCAGAAAAACAAAGCCTTTCAGCGTATTTTACTCCAAGGCAAGAGCAAATCATCTGGTTTTTCGCTTTACATCCCACAGCGAGGTTTCAGACGCTGTTTCCGGAATACGCATGCTTTGGCGGAACGTTGCCAAGCAAATGGATGAAGGTAGAAACCGGCGCGCTAAAAACAAGCTTCCAAAACCATTTTCCCGGATTAAATTATGGGGCTCCAAATATTCTATCCCTCTGGCGTTTGCTAAATTGTTTGACTTGCCTGTCTTAACTCCAAACGAAGAGTCTTTTATTCCTAAGAAAAAAATGGAGGTATATTTGTTTTTCAAAGAAAACCCGAAAGCTACTATACGGCAAGCAGTGCAAGCATTGCACCTAGACAAAAACACGGTTGCACACCACGTTCGTGGAATTAATACGATACTGCGCGCGCACGGGCTTGAATCAATAACTTACGCCAAGCGCGGTGACAAATACCGCAGGTTTGAAAGCGTGGCAGAGTATTTTGCAGCGTACCGGAGAGCGCACGGCAGGTGGCCGACGGTTGAAGCGCTCGCAAGCGGTGAGCGTGCTGCGTTGAATGTTGTTTCAAGAAAATTCGGCGGGTTGCGTGCTGCGCAAGTGCGTGCTTGGGGCGCGCTCACTCCTGAAGAACGCCTTTCTTTTTCTAAAACAGACAATGGCAGGCTGAACGGGGAAACTTTTGAAAAATTCAACGGAGACAAGCGTGAAGCAAGGCGGGTTGTTTTCAGCGCGTTCAACGCCGGCGCTGACGTTCCAACTCTCTTGCGTGCCGTACGTCGTTGCGATGATGTGGAAGCGTTAAAGCAAATGCTTGCACCGTTCTGCGATACCCTGTCTGCGCGCCGTTGCCCGCAGGCAGACTAGTTTTTTTATGTTTCTCGTTTTAAACTCTCTTCATGGTTTTTGAAGTTTCCAGCAAGTTTGTGTTGAAGCACTTGAAGCGAGTTGACCCTGCGAGTCACAAAGGCGTTAACGGCAGGGTTGGTGTTGTCGGCGGTTGCAGGCTGTTTTTCGGCGCTCCTGCTCTTGTTGGTTTTGGCGCGTTGCGTTCAGGCGCTGACTTGGCTTACCTCACAGTTCCAAATTATATTTCTCGGACTGTTGCAGGCTATTCCCCTGATTTTATAGTGCGTGATTTTGAAGGAGAAGAATTCAACGAGAAAGGCTTAAGCGTTGCTTTAAACTTGCGGTCGAGCGTTGATTGTTTTGTTGTTGGAAGCGGCTTGGGCAAAAATGAAGAAGCGTTGTCCTGCGTTTCCTATTTTTTCAAGTCTGTTGACGTTCCTCTTATTGTTGATGCTGACGCGTTGAATGCAAGCACGCGTTTTCCTTCCAACAGCGTTTTAACTCCACACGCCGGCGAGTTCAAGCGCCTGTCGGGCTTTCTTCCTTCAACTTCATTGCGCGAGCGTTGCGCGCAAGCAGAAAAAACAGCAAAAAAGTTAGGTTGCGTTGTGTTGCTGAAAGGCCCTACAGATGTTATTTCAGACGGCGAACAGACTGCTTATTCAAGCACCGGCAATGCAGGCATGACTGTCGGCGGCACTGGCGACGTTCTAGCAGGAGTGCTCGGCGCGCTTGTATCGCAGAAGCATTCCTTGTTCGAAGCTGCGTGCATGGCTGCATTCCTCAACGGCGCTGCTGGCAGTGAAGCATTCAAAAAACTCGGCTACTCTCTCCTCGCAACAGACGTTGCAAACAACCTGCCGACAGTGCTGAAAAAGTACAAGAAATAAAAAGAAAAAAACAGGAAGAAAAAAAAGAGAAAAAGAAGAAACGCAATAGGAAAAAATAAAAAAAAACAGGAAAGAAAAATACGAGAAATAAAAGAAGGAAAAAAACAAAGAAGAAAAAAAACAGAATAGGAAGAAGCAGGAATAGAAAAAAAAATAAAGAAAAGTTGAAAAACTCTATTCGAGTTTTTCGAATCTTCCGACGAGTTCTTTCATTACTTTCGGCAGCGTCGTGTACTCCATGTCTTCCAAGCCGAGCCTGTGGGGTTCGAACGGCCCGTGCCTGCGGTAGTAGTCTGCTGCTGCGAGAGCTTGCGAGCGCGCCCTGTCGAATGACTTGTCTTTGAACAAGTCCACTGGCCCGACGAGTTTTCCGTTCGCCAACTGGAATCCGAGCGCTACTGCGCGCGGAGGCCCGTCGAAACGCGTTGGCGTCGCGTCTTCAACTGCTACTGGCATGAGCGGCCCGTGGTGAGAGCCTCGCATCCAGCCGGCTACAGTGTGCGGGAATGAGAACGGCTCGAGCACTTCTCCGAGTGCAGGCAAGCCTGACTGGCTTCGCACTACTGCGACAGGGTCGTCTTTCCCTACGTACTCGCCGGCGATTTCAAACAGCTTGTCTGTGCTTATGCACGCGACAGGCTCGTTTTCAGGCAGTTTCCCGCCTGGCTTTGGGTAAATTCTTTTTATGACGTACCTGCTTTGCGCTCCAATGAGCACGAGCATTTTGTACATTTCTTCAGGCATGTTGAAGTACACGCGCTTGTGTTCCTGAATGTCCCACACTTCAAACTTGAATCCTGCCTGCGCGTTCGGGTCAATCACCAACCCGATGGTGTTGAACGGGTCTGCAAACATTTTGTAGATGGGCATGTTGAACGCGCCTGGCTCTGTCTTGTCCATCAAGAACGCGACTATGGGCTCGCTCTTCCTCTCTGTGAACTCCATTTCAGCACAGCCTGGGCCCAAGCCTTTAATGTTCCCAGAGAACGCGTCGCTCAGCAAATCCTGGCCAGCGCCGTACAAATGCAGTTCTTTCGCTATTTCAGTGCAGTCTTTGAACGTGTCCCACGCGAGCTTGTGCACTTCCTTCGCGTCAACTCCGTTCCCGTGCGTCATTATCAACTCCAAGTCGTCCCCGCAGTGCGAAACGCAATAATCCACAAGCGTTTTGCCTTTCTCCTGCGCGAGGCACTCTCGTGCCTTCTCCTCGAGCTTCGGGTGCATTCCCACGTGCCCGGGATAGCCGCCAACGTCGGCTTTTATTATGCTGAAAGTCGTCTTCTCTCCCATTATACACACCCCACAACAAAACAAATATGCTAATACTCTTTCATACTTCTTACTACCTTAAGGTTTATATTTGTTGGTAAATGTGGTTGTTTTTCTTCAGCAAAAAACACTGCTGCAACCACGCAAAAAAACAAAAATTCAAATCCTGCGCGTTTCTGTTTTTTGTCTCGGCTGTTTGTTTTGCCCGCGTATTGCTTGTTCTTATTTTTTTTATTCCCTTAATTCTTCAGGAGTGAAAGTTCTTTCACAATAGGCGCAGCGCATGTTCGGGTTTTCGCTTCTTTTTTCGACTTCAAAATCCGTTTCTATTTTTTCCGTTGTCGTAACACATTTCGGGTTCGGGCACTTGAACACGCCCACGAGCTTGGAAGGCATTTCAACTTGGTTTTTCGACGTTACTTCGCCTTTTTTTATTATGTTGAGCGTCGCGTGCGGAGCTATTACTGCGATTTTGTCCGCAGTCTTCTCGTCAATGATTTTGCCTTCTATTTTCACAATGTCTTTTTTTCCCATTGTTTTCGATGGAACGTTCATCACGAGCGCGACTCGCCCTGCATATTTTTCGTCTATTTTCAGTATGGCGAGCACATGCAAGCCGTGGCCTGCAGTGATATGGTCTATGACGCTTCCGTCCTCGATTTTTTCAACGCTCAACGGCATTTTCAACAACTCCACGTTACCCCAACTGCTAACCTGCTCAAGCCATGCAATAAAACATTTTCATATCTATGCGCACCTGTTTTTGTCGTTCGTGTTTTTTTTTGCTTGCTTTCATTTCGTTCTGTTTTTGCGCAGCTGTTTTTTTTATGCTCGAGTTTTGCCTTCGTGTTTTTTAGATTTTTTTTCTGCGCGTGCAGCTATTTTTTCTTCAGCAGTTCTGATATTATCGCCATTCTCACTGGCACGCCGTTTTTCGCCTGCTCGAAGTATTTCGCGTGCGGGCTCTTGTCTATCGCCAAATCGATTTCGTCTATTTTCGGGAGCGGGTGGAGTATTACCATGTCTTTCTTGCACCCGTCTATTTGTTCTTTCGTCACCCTGAATTCTTTCTGCACTCTCTCTGCTTCGTAAACGTCAGTGAACCTTTCTTTTTGTATCCTGCACACGTACAAAACGTCTGCGTCGCGCAGGTTCATTTCGTTCGTTTCAATTATTTCAGCGTTGAATTTTTGCTTCACTTCCTTCACAGCTTCAACATCCATCTCCAAGCCTTTCGGCGAAATGAGCGTGACGTTCGCCTTGTACATTGCGAGCCCGTACATGAGCGAGCGCATCACGCGCCCGTACTTCAAGTCGCCAACAAGGCACACGTTCAAGCCATCGATTTTTTTCTTCAATTTCCTTATGGTGTACAAGTCGAGCATCATTTGCGTCGGGTGCTGGTTTCCCCCGTCGCCGGCGTTTATCACCGGGTGCTCTGCAACTTTCGCGGCGTACCTCGCAGCGCCTTCAACAGAGTGCCTTATCACAAGCAAATCTGCGTATCCGTCCACTATTTTTATCGTGTCCGTGAACGTTTCTCCTTTCACCATGCTCGTCCCGCTCGTGCTGCCGAAATCAATTACTTTCGCGCCAAGGCGCTGTGCTGCAGTTTGGAATGACAAGCGCGTTCTCGTTGAAGGCTCGAAGAACAAGGTCGCGACGACTTTTCCGTCGAGTTCGCTGCAGCCTTCAGCCATTTTCTTTTCCGTGGCTTCCGCTTTGTCTAATAGAAAATCTATATCATTTTTTTCCAGGTCCCTAACAGAAATAAAGTCGCCAACTTTCACGCAAACCCACAATCATTTTTATTAAAACACCTTTATATAACTTTTCAATATGCGCGGCGCTCTAATCGTTTTCGAGGGAATAGACGGTTCAGGCAAGCAGACTCAAATAGGCCTGCTCCTCGAAAAACTCGAACAGCAAGGCACTCCTGCAATTCTTTTCACTTACCCTGACCTCGCAGGCGAGTACGGAGAACAACTGTCCGCGATTCTCAGCAAAGACCAGCACCTTTCGCCAGCGCAGGAGTTCGATGTTTTCGCGAAAGACATTGCGAAAGACACTCTTGAAATAAACGCGCTTGTTTCGAAACGCAACCTCGTAATCTGCGACCGTTTCATCTTCTCAACCATATGCTACCAGTCTGCGCGCGCAGGAGGCGCTGAAAAACAACAATTCACTCTCGAGCAAGCAAAACAGGAAACAACAGCACTTCAACTCGCTCAACCTGACGCCGTCATCCTCCTCGACTTGCCTGCCGAGGAAGGCTTGAAGAGGAAACACGCGCAGAAAACCAAGACAAAAGAGCAAATTCATTCCTTCGAGAAAGACTCTTCCTTCCTCGAGCAAGTGCGCCAGAATTATTTGAAGCTCGCGCTCCAGCAATTCTCAGCGCGCTGGGCTGTTTTCAACGCGCTCCAGCAGAAAAGGCAAATTCACGAAAACATATACGCTTTTATTCATTCTACCACAAAATAAGAAAGCCGGGTATTTTTGCTCCTATCGTCTAGCCCGGTCAAGGATTCTGCCCTTTCGAGGCAGCGACCCGGGTAACCTTTTTTCTTTCTTTTTCCCGCTGAAAAAGAAAGAAAAAACGTTAACGAAAAAAGAAAGAAAAAAAGGCTTTTTCGTTATCATGGTTCGGGAATTCAAATCCCGGTGGGAGCAAACCTTTTTTTTTTATTTCCTGCCTCTGCTAGCGTCAGGTGGTTTCGGAGTCTCGAGGTTTAGCAGTTTTGAAGCTTCGAAGTTTCAGCGTTTTACGCTTCTGGTTGGGTGAACTGCCTGTAAATTTGTATGGCTTCCCTTCCGTAATGCGCGATTCCGCCAATGCCTTATTGCATCAGTTCCTCTTCTGTCGGCATGCTCATTCTTGTTCCGCAGTAGTGCAAGTGCAGCCTGTCCATTACTCCGTAAGCTCGCGTTGTGAAAAAATCTGTCCTGCTACGCCCTCTCTTTGAAAATTCGGCTTCAGTTTCCCGGAAAACTGCTTCTTCATCTTCTTTCGATATTATAACAATCAGCATCTCTTCTTGTGCATCACTGGCTTTTCTAAACGCCGGAGCGCCAGGGCTTTTGGAAGGGCCTTTGCGCCCGCTTGCGAGCCACAACAAACCGGCTGCAAGTTCTCCATTGCTCTTGCCTGCTGTTCCCAATACGGGCAAGTAGCCATTCGCAGTCAAGTCTTCCCCCTCTGCAATATCTGCATGGACTTCAAACGCTTTTTCTCCTCGCTCGTCCATTTTTTCAGATATTTCTCGCAACGCCACTTGCTGCATTACTCCAATCACGCCACCAAGCCCGCCGTTATGGAACACTGCAAGCGCAACCACTGACTGTTCTTCAGAAAGAGTTTCCCCTGTACGCTTTCCAATCACCCACAAAATCCGTTCTCCGTTCCTCAAATTCCACAATGCTATTTTTGCAGACGCGTTAACATCCCTCAATATCTCTTCAGCTTCAGCCTCAGTAACGTTCTTTTTTTCAACCTCTCGGCAATACTCCATCGCAACCCTGTAATCTATTTGAAACGCTCCGTACCTGTGAACGAGCGCGTGGCTTCCAACAACATCTTGAACTGTGTCCATAGCTTCTTTTGCTATAGCGCGTGCGCCTCCTCCTCCTCTTTCTTTTGTCGCTATCGCCAAGAGAACGTGTTTTTCAAAGTCAGTTGCTGCATTCAACTCGAGTATCGCTTGTGCAGTTTCTTCACTTACCTCCAACTCGACTTGGTTTTCAGGAGTTCTTTTTTCTTTCGGGTCACTGCGCCTGTCCACTGTCACTGTATATGGCTTCGGAGTTTCGAAAGCAGGCGTTTCATAATCTAAAACCCACGGCTGAGTACCCTCTATTTTGGCTACTGCTTGCTTCAAATCTTCAGGCACTTCAAACGACAACTGAACGTCCCCATTTCTCTTTCTTGCAAGCACTGCTTCGTTGTGCCTCCATGCTTGCGACATGTAAAAAGCGACCTGTTCCCTTTCAATAATTCCTTCCCTCGCCATTCCAGTAACTAGCGCCAGCAAAGATTCCCCTTTCTTTAAAGTCCTCACGACTACGCGCGTTTCCCTATGAGTTTCAGGAATAACTTCTTTCGGCGGGACGACAATGTCCGCAAGCTTCATGTGCCCTCCTTCTGCTAAAAAATCTTCCAATCTTTCTATCCTAACGTTCGCCCCAACCATATGCACAAATTTTCCTCCGCCTAAATAAACGCCTGCGTGCGTCGGTTCGTCTCCAGCTTCTCCCTGGTACCTGCTTCCTTGAACTCTAAATCTTACTATCGCGCCTTCAGGAATTTTTTCTAGCGGAGTAGCAGCAGGCAGCACATAGCCTCCATGCACTTTGACTTCATCATCAATCTGCCACGCGTCTTTCCCGCGTATTCCAAGCGCGACGCTTGCTCCAGGTCCGTACACAACGTCAAAAACATTTGAAACGAATTCACTGCAATAATTTCCTTCGCTCGAGCGGTGAAGCCTTTCCAAGTACGCGTCTCGCGTGATTGTTCCTCCGCGCAGGCTTGCAAACCTCTGCCGTGCCGTCTCCATATCATAAACAGTGGCTTCCACTGTAATTGGCTTCGGAGGAGTTTGAGCTGCAATCTCTGCTCCTGAACTCACGACTTCTGCCATGGGGCGCCGGAATTCCGCGTCTTTCTCCAACGCTTCGACTTGTTTTTCCAGAGTGTGCAATTCTCTTTCAATCTCTCCAACTCTCTCCGCAATTTCATCTGCTGTCACCATGCCTACCTGCCTCATCGCATCATCCACGAGCGCTTCAGTCTTCCCTTCAAGCTCAGGCAACTGCCCTGCTAGTTTTTTGAAATCACCCTGCTTTGCTTCTGCTTCCAAGCCATTGGCTTTTTTTTTCAATTTTTCCAATTCTGATCTCGCATTGTACACTCTGACTGTCAAGTGAGTCATTCTCTCTTCTTCAGAAGCAGACTTTGGAACTACCCGCTGTTTTTCCGGTGCTAACGCCGCATACACTTTAGATGCGAATTCCGCGCACTCCTCTACTCCCATTGATGCAATTGCAACCAGTGCTGCTGCTGTTGCCACCACTTGCACTGGCCTGCTTTGCGCTCCAACGCGCCCTGCCCTGATTGCCATCGCGCGCGCTTCTTCTGCCACGTTGCGCACTGCTCCCGGCTTCTCGTATCCTTCAAGCACCTTTCTCAACGCCTGCCCTTCAAGTGCAGGCAGAGGAAGCCTGAACAGTTCAGGAACGCGTGCTGCTCTCTTCGCAATCGCGCGTGTCTGCATCATCAATTCCCTGATTTGCACTGTCCTGTACTCTGTTCCAACCGCGTATTTTTCAACTATCTTCATTATTTCTCCTGCGCGTTCCCCACCCATTCCTGGCACACTTGCCTGCAGTGTTCGCGCTATCCCCATCAATTCTTTCTCTCCAAATTTCTTACTTTTGAGTGCTGTTTCCAATGCTTCGCGTGCTGCTTTTGCTTCCTGCGCGTTCAGCCTCGGCAGCCTCTTGTCTTTCTCAAACTTGGCGAGCAAAGCTGCCAACAATTTTTTTTCAGCAGTCTCGGCTATCGTTACCCAGTTCCGCTTTTTTTTCCCTTTCGCAAGCGCGTCTGCTGCTGCTTGAAGAGCTCCCTCTACAACTGACTGAAACAAAAACATTTCAAACAACTCTCACGCTATTCCTTCAACTATTTTTATAGAGTTTTCACTCTATTTAACCCTTGTTTTTTCAAGCCAAGCTATTCAAAGCGAAGCGAGCATTATTAATTTTTTTCCTGCCACTCTATTTTCGGGGTGGTTCTCATGGTTTGTTACGCTGTTTCCTTGGCCGCATTTTTGTTCGTTCACTTTGCAGGCAAGAACAAGAGTTCCGACAAGAACCTCGAGCTAATGCTGGCGGGCGGAGCGGTTTTCGGCGTTGTTGACCACGTGTGGAACGGCCAGCTTTTCCTAATAAGCGAAAACCTGTTCTGGGACTTGGCGTTAGGAGTAGTAATCGTCGCGTCTATCTTCCTCTTCTGGTCACTGTCTAAAACACTGAACTTTTTTTCCTCACGAGAGCGCGAGTTGAGTGAGGAACGCGAGCACGTCGCCAATCAGCAAGCTGAGAATCAATCCTCCTAGCAGGAACGGAAGAAACGCAGGCATGTGCTTGAACACAGGAAACTTTTTGAGCCGCGTTTCCTTCAACCTCTTCAACTGTTCAAGCGTTATGAGCTTCTGCAACCTGTATTTTTTTACTACTTTTGCGTCCATCTTTTCTATTGCAAGCACGTCCTCCTCCTCGATTTCCTTCAAGCCAACGTTTTCAATCATAGAGTTGACTATCAACTCCCTGAACGTTACGATGAACGCAGAGCAAAACACGAGCACTCCAACTATTGCGAAATACGACGGAGAAAAACCCATTCCGTTAGCAACGTAAGCAAGCGCCGCGTATGCAACCAACACTATTGCCGCGTATGCTGCGTTCGCCGGTTTTACCCCTGATTTTTTTTGCAAAACTGCCCTCACTGCCTTCGGCACGAACTGCAATGTTATTCCAAGCATGAAAAGAAAACCGCTTGAAACAAACAACGACACTATGAATGGGAGAGTGAACAACGCCTGCGCCTGCCCGCCTTGCAGCAGCCCTGCGCGTGTTTCCGGCAGCAAAAATGCAAGACCCACGAACATCAGCACGTCCGCGCCCCCAATCTGCCCAGTCCTGTAAAACAAATAACTCAAAACACCCACAACCAGCGCTACTGCCGCCGTTCCTGCAAAAACCGTTAAATCAAACTGCCAAAAGTTCAGCAAAACGCCCATCGCGACAAACACGTACGTCAAATTGTTCGGCACGTTCCTCTTGTTGAACACGTCGTAACACGCTGCAGCGGCGCAACCAGCCACTGCAACAGCAACACGCAAAAGTTCAAGTTCCATAAACCAGTTGTGAAATGCACGTTTTTTAACGATTTCCAAGGGCTCAAGCCAACTCTTTTTAATGTTTGTTAACAATCGTTAACCCATGAAGACTCCGTGCCAAATCGCGCGCTGGCATTTGCTCCCTGCGATTACTGCCGAGCTTGCAGCGCAGCTGAAAACGCTCAACGTTCAGCAAAGCGAAATCGCCGGCATTCTCGGCGTGACGCCTGCCGCTGTCTCGCAGTACTTGGCGAAAAAGCGTGGCGTTGAACTCGCGCTTTCAAAAAAAGCGAAACAGCAAGTCAAGCGCCTCGCGTTGGAAATAAAGCGCGGGCGCTTGTCCGAGTGCGGCGTTGTGCTGGGCGTGTGCTCCGTCTGCTCAGGCATTCGCAAGAGCGGAAGCGCGTGCGGAGTACACTCACGCGAATTCGACGCGAGCAAAAACTGTGACATCTGCACAGGTGGAAAACATGAATGCTGATACTAGAATTTATCTTGACCACGCTGCGACCACTCCGGTTGACAAGCGAGTGCTGAAAGCAATGCTTCCCTTCTTCACCAAAACGTTCGGCAATTCTGCGAGCATGCACTCGTTCGGATTGGAAGCTGAAAAAGCCCTGGATGAAGCGCGGGAGAAGCTCGCGCAGGCTCTTTCATGCACTAAAGAAGAAGTCTTCTTCACTTCAGGAGGAACAGAAAGCGACAACCTTGCTATCCTCGGCACTGTGCGCAGGTTCAAGCGCGAAGGGAAAGGCAAACACATTATTACTACTCAAATAGAGCACCACGCTGTCCTGCATGCGATCCAGCATCTCGAAAGAAAAGAAGGCTTTTCTGTAACATACTTGCCTGTTTCCAAAGACGGCTTCGTTTCAGTTTCAAGCGTCGAGAACGCAATTACTCCGGAAACAATCCTGATTTCAATAATGCACGCGAACAACGAAATCGGCTCCATCCAGCCAATAAAGCAAATCGGCGAACTCGCGCGCAGGAAAAGCATTCTTTTTCACACTGATGCCGTGCAGACGTTCGGCAAGCTTTCAACTAACGTGAACGATTTGAACGTTGACTTGCTTTCAGCTTCATCGCACAAACTGTACGGCCCGAAGGGAGTCGGGCTGCTCTTCGTGCGCAAGGGCACGCCCATCGAATCAATTAATTTCGGTGGCGGGCACGAG
This sequence comes from Microcaldota archaeon, assembly GCA_016212395.1. Taxonomy (GTDB): domain Archaea; phylum Micrarchaeota; class Micrarchaeia; order Burarchaeales; family JACRGF01; genus JACRGF01. The sequence goes on along the minus strand of JACRGF010000007.1, from coordinate 2,267 downwards.
CGCGGATTGCGTTCAGGAACTGAAAACATTTCCGGCATCGTTGGCTTCGCAGAAGCGAGCAGGCTCGCGCAGGAAAATCTCGAGAAGGAAGCAGAGCGCGAAAAACGCCTGCGTGATAAATTGATTCACGGAGTTTTGAAGGTTGAAGGCAGTTGGCTGAATGGCTCGCGCGAAAACCGCTTGCCGAACAACGCGAACTTCGGATTTGACTTTATTGAAGGCGAAGGCATTGTGCTCTACTTGAGCGACCGCGGGATTGCTGCTTCAACAGGCTCTGCGTGCTCTTCACATGACTTAAAGCCTTCCCACGTTCTCACTGCTATTGGCTTGCCTCCGGAGAAAGCGCACTCGTCCCTCCGCCTCACTCTCGGACGCTCGACAAAACCAAAACACGTTTCTTACACTATAGAAAAAATAATTGAAGTCGTCGCCAAGCTGCGCGAACTCTCGCCGTTGAAAAAAGGAGTAGAGTTCAAGACCAGCGCTGGCTGGAAGGAAGATGAACACGAGCACGGAGTTGAATGCAAGCATTAAGGTGAACAACAATGGCTTACTCTGAAAAAGCGATCGACCACATGCGCAACCCGCGCAACGTAGGAGAATTGAAAAACGCGGACGGAATAGGCAGAGTCGGAAACCCGGTTTGCGTGTTGCCCGAAATAGAAATTACAACCAATCCAAATGAAAAAAAAATAGAAGACGTGGCTTGTGGAGAACGCGTTTTGTCCCATGACGGTTGCTACCACGACGTCTTGAAAACAATGTCCCGTTTTTTTGAAGGGGATGCAGTATCAATCAAGAACAGGCTTGGACTTTCAACGCTCACTCCTGAACACAAAATTCTCGCAATAAAAGTGCCGAAAAACCCAAAATTCCTCCACATAAAAAACAAGAAAAAGCTAACCCCGGATTGGATTCGTGCTGATTTACTTTCAAAAGGAGATATAACCCTCTATCCATTACCTTCTGAAATTGAAGACACGAAATACATCTCAGTAGACATTTCAAAGAAAAAATGGGATTTTAAGAGCAATTCAATACCCGAAAAAATCGCCGTTGACGCTAATTTTCTCCGCCTTTCAGGTTACTATTTATCAGAAGGCAGCCTCTGCGGCAAAGTGACTAAAACCCACTTGCTATTTACTTTCCACATAAACGAAGAAAGTTTGGCTGATGACGTCGCTCAGGCAATTGAAAAAATCTTCGGTGTAATCGCAAAGCACAAGCAAATCCCAAACCACAAAACACGCACAGTCACAGTCAATAACGTTTTCATCGTGCGCTTGTTCAAAAAACTATTCGGAGTAGGCGCTGGAAACAAGGCAATCCCAAACTTCATGCTGAAACTTCCGTTGCACAAGCAGGCAGAACTGCTGAAAGGTCTTTGGAAAGGTGATGGGTTTTTCAATTTCAAGGTTCCGCGTTCCGGATATTCTACAATCTCCAAAAAAATAGCAAACCAAATCAAACTTCTGCTTTTAAGGCAAGGCATTATCCCCTCGATATACACGGAAGACGAAAAAATAACCAACGGAGTTAAGCATAAGCAAGCGTATAGAATTCACGTTGGAAACAGGCAGTCATTAACCAAATTAATCAAAATTGTTTTAGGCGATGATGTTCAATTCGAAAAACCACAATCAAACGATGCGTGGTGCGATGAGAACTTCGCATACTTTCCAATAACGTCCACCCGCGCCAAAAAATATGCAGGTAACGTGCATAACTTATTAATAGACGATGCTCACTCATATACTACCTCCTCTCTTACTCTGCACAATTGTGGAGACCGCATGAGCGTTTACATCAAAGTAGAAAAAAACATCATTACAGACATCAAATTCCAGACTATGGGCTGTGGCGCCGCGATAGCAACAAGCTCGATAATCACTGAACTCGCGAAAGGAAAAACAATTGAAGACGCTTTGAAGATAACGCGCCAAGACGTTGCAGACGCGCTCGGAGGCCTGCCTCCAATAAAAATGCACTGCTCCAACCTCGCAGCAGACGCGTTGCATGAGGCAATTCGAGACTACAAGGAAAAACAGAAAAAATCACAGCGTTAGTTTTCACTTACTGCAATTCTACTTTTTAGCTTCTGTTGCCAGCTTTAAAATTTCTTCAGCGTGGACTGCACCCCTAAAAGTGGACAGGTAGATAAGGTTCACTGGAATGAGCAAAAGGGGTGCAATAATGAGGTTGAGGAGAAGGTTTACGAAGGAATTCAAGTTACGTGTAGTGCGGGATATGGAGACGAAGCCGTTTGT
>JACRGF010000048.1 GCA_016212395.1 Microcaldota archaeon | reverse complement strand
TGCTTCAAGCTGGGCTACCCTCAACCTCAATTCTTCAACTTCATTCATCTCTAATCGCCAAACAGCTTTCGACGAAAAAGAATTTCCACTTTTCGGTCAAAAACCACACGTCGGAGCTCCGACGCAGCTAAACACATACAATGGCACTGCACCTACTGCGCGTGTTGCTGAAATTCCAGATGCGCTCGCAGCATGCATTCCTTTAGTCGATGAACACACAGGCACGCCAAATGCATTCGCATTGCCAACAGTGCCCGGGCAAGTAATCCTCGTCGACGTTGAACACGCTCGATACGCTCAAGACATTCTCGCTGGTTTCGCACAGTCCCCTCAAACTATTCCTGCACCTGCTTTGCCACTTGAAGGCAACGCAAAGCCAGTAGTTTTATTCGTTTCCGACGGGCGAGGCAGTTGGCGCGTAACCGTCGAGCCTGAACACGCTCGATACGTTCCAGAAATTCTCGAGGGTTTTGCAGAACTCGCGAGGCACGCAAAACGCCAGCGCAATGCACTGGCAAATCCGAAGGCAATTCAACCTAATGCTCTTGAACTTATTCAGCGTCCTGCTTCACCACAGCAAAGTGCTTCACTCTCCCCAGTGCTCCAGCCTCGCAGGAAAAGCACGCGTTCAATTCTTGAACTTCCGCCGAGCAACGCGTTCATTGAATTGTTTAAAACAATTTGCAAGACTAACACTTGCTTTGAAGCGCTCAGGCAACTCGTCCGCAAAGCAGCACGCGGCGGACTCTTAAAAAAAGGCGAACGGCAATACTTATTGTCCAGAATAGACGTGCTGCAAAGCACGCGCCTCGCTGAAATCGCTGGAGGCGTAACACTCTACGCCCGCCCGCAGGAACCTTCCCAACTTGACGCTTCAACTAATGGAACGCGCAACAACAACAAGCGCAGGAACGGCAGAAAAAAACTTGTTGAACCACTCCCGCCGCGCGATGGTTTCGCGAAAACAATTCCAGCGCCTAGAAAAGGCGAGCCAATCGCATTAGCAAGCCAAACAGTTCCTGTTTATTCTATAGTGCCACGCCATTCTGTCTTCGGCTCGCTTGCAGGAGTAACGCCTGCAATCACTCACTTCAGGACAACGCGCCAAGTCGTAAAGCGTTAGTCCCGTTCAAGCAAAAGGTGCTTTGTTTATTTCAAGAAACCGTGTTCACAATGGGACTCATACTAACCACGGAAGCCCTTCGCGCTCGCAGCGCAGGCAATCGTCCGCACTAAGTTCTGCATTCCTCCAGTTGCGCAGCGACATCTCCAGGCAAGCATACCCTCCGGAACGCTTGAAGCGCGAAGTCCACTCTGCTGTCCCGCGTGGTTTGTTGTTCAAAGGAGAAAAACGGCTCTTGCTTTCCGAAATCAACAGGAAGGAAGCTGAATGCATGCACGCGTACAGGCAGTTCGCAGGAGTTCTTACGGACGAACTTTCACGCGCAGCATCTTCACAAGAAGTACAATAAACCGCGCAAACATTTTTCAATCGTTTTTCACCATTTCAACTCGTGAAACCAACATCTTGCGCTGCTCCAACTCCTTTTAAACTGCAACGTGCATAATATTTAACGGCGATGACGACACCGTCCCAGAGGCAGAACGGCCGCTCAGTCGTTCGATGAACCGGCGGAGTAGCTACTGAGCCAAAATAACCAAACGTATACTTTTGTATAACTTTGGTCGATCCATGCAAATATGTTCACTGGCTTTGCATACTTAAGGCAATGCCCTTCGTGGCTGAAAAACAAAGTGTTGAAAACTATCTGCTGATAACCTTAACGTGGTTTGCATGAATGAAAACAAAAATATTTTTACCGAGAACACGCGCATTCAAATAAAGCTGCACGTTCAAGACAGGCGCGAGCTCATAGCTTCAGGCGACTTGATACTCGCTCTGCTGAAAATAGCGATGGATTTGGAGCACTTGTTTTTCTACAAGCTTTACTTCGAAAAACAGATTAGCCTGGACTTGATTGACAATTGGACGCTTGGAAGGTACATTCAATGGAGCCTGTCGCTCGGACTCGTGGACGGCAAGTGGAGGAAGACGCTTAACAACTTCAGCGGAATAAGAAACGACATCATCCACGACAGGAGTTACGCAGAACGCATAATGCAAGACAAGGAAAAGCAGAAAGGCTTGAAAGCACTGCTCTCTTCAATGTGCGACTTCATCGAGCAAAACGAAGTAAACGCGGTTACTGGGCTTAAAACCCAGGAACTCCAGAAAAAACTTTTCGAGCACTTCAGAAAAAAAGAACAGAACAGGAAACTGTAACGCAAGCAATTTGCTGAACCTCCACCCTTAAAAGCGCAAAACAGAAAACTGTAAGCGCAATTAACTATTTTTTCAAAACAATAAAAAACAACCTATTTTTTGCCGTCCTGTGCGCGCACATTCGAATATATTCCTTTTCAGGCAAAAGAATTTCATGAAAATAGGAAGCGTTGAGCCTGCAAACAATTTTTTCCTAGCGCCAATGGCTGGCTTTTCTACGCCTGCATTCAGAAGGCTGTGCAAGGAATACGGTGCTGGATTAACTACTAGCGAAATGGTGTGCTGCGAGGCAGTGCTGCGCGGAAACAAAACCACCCAAAGAATGCTTGCGCGTGCTGAATGTGAAACTCCTTTCGCGATTCAAGTGTTTGGAAGCGAGCCTAAAAGAATAGCGCTCGCTGGGCAAGCGCTTGAAAAAAAGTGCGACGTTCTAGACTTGAACTTCGGCTGTCCTGCCAATCACGTGACAGTTCAAGGCGCTGGAGCACTGCTGTTGAAAAAACCTGAAAAAATCGCGGAAACGCTTGACTTGCTTTCAACACTGAAAATTCCTGTTACTGCAAAAATGCGCCTCGGCTTTTCAACGAAAAAAAACTGCGTTGAAATCGCGAAGCTCATAGAACGCGGAGGCGCGAAAGCGCTGGCAGTGCACGCGCGCACTGCAAAGCAAAATTATTCAATGAAAGCAGACTGGAATTCAATTCGAGAAATAAAAAACGCGCTTTCAATTCCAGTAATCGGAAACGGCGACGTGTCCACTCCCGAAGACGCAGAGCTAATGCTTGAGAAAACAAAATGCGACGCAGTAATGATTGGCAGGGCAGCGCTCGGCAACCCGTTCATATTCGCGCAGATGAATAAATATTTTCAAGAAGGAAAACATGAAGCTCCAAGCAAGCAAGAAAAGATGAACGCATTCCTCCAGTTCCTTCAATACTCTGAAGACGAGCCTGTTGCGCGAGTAAAACTGCAGGCTGTTCACTTCACTAAAGGATTGAAAAACTCCGCTGAAACGCGCAGAAACATTTCAAAAGCAAAAACCGTGGAAGAAATAAAAGAAATAGTGTTATAAAAATAATTTCAAAGCTCGAAACATTCCACGGTGCAAAACACTTTTTTTCCTTTCTTTTTTTCAAAGCCCGGCGTACTTCAACAACTTTACTTTTTCTTTCTGCGTCAGTTTTTCCAACGCCATTATTCCGTTCTTGAAAGTTTCGCGGAACGCTTCCTCGGCAGTAGAGCTGAAGCTCCCATGCTTTTTGCTCACAACATTTTTCTCGACGTGCCTGTCCCAAGCTTCAATAATTAGTTGTTTTTCTTCCGCGCTCATGGCTATAATAAAGACTTTAGACTGTATAAAGTAGTATGTTCGCCAAGAAACATCGTTAAAACTTCCCTTTTGTTTCCGGGCAGTCCTCGAACTATTTGTTTAAATACAAGTTTTTGCCTATCTTTTCTTCATGGCAGTGAGGCGCAATGACAGGGGCGATACTGCCCGGTTGCTTAATCCAGTTGATGCCAGCGGAGGCAGGCGTTCTGGAGACAACACGCACGTCAACGGCTTGGCTGGCTCATTGCGCGGGCCGAGCGTGAACGGGCAAGCTGGAAACAACATGCCCGCGGACAGGCGCGTTCTAGCACAGCCTCTCACTGATACTGCCCATCCTCAACCTCTTGCAAGAAGGCGTGCAGCTTCAGGTTCATCTAAGACTGAAGCGCTGCGCTTAGTGGAGAGAATGCGTGAAGGCAAGGGCGGTGCTGTTTCAGCGCTTTTATTCCTCTTGACTTCAAGCCCTGAACTTCGCAATGCGCTCCTTGAAGAATTATCGAGAGACGCTGAAACAGAGCAAGCGCTTGCCTGCGCATTAAAAAGAGTTTTGGAAAGCAAAAGTGAAACTGCTGAAAATATTGCATGCAGTTTCAACACAAACGAGCGTTTTTTCACTCTCGGAATACTGCGCGCGAGGCTCAAGCGTTCTTCTGCTGAAGCAGTAATCAATGCATTAAGAGAAGCAGGTGAAGGAACATTTTTCGAGCTCGCTCCAGAAATCCGCAGACTCTTAAAAACAAGCGATGTTGCTTCAGTGAAACTCGAGGCAGCGAAAACACTTGAAAAACTCGGGGACAAAAGCCATGAAACAATTCGCTTGATTGAAGAACTAATCGCGTCAGGCAACACGCTTGAAGCAGAAGCGAAAAAAGAATTGCAGGCAATACTTGCACGCATGAAGGAGAAAGAAGATTCTCCAACTAGCAGTGAACGCCAATAATTCTCGCATCTGCTACTATTTTCTCTTGCCTGCTGCTTGCAGGACTCCAGCGCCTATTCGCGCGAGCTCGTCTAATTCCGTCAAGAGCTTGGTTTGGTGCCTGTCTATTTTGAGGTACGCGCACGCCAAGAGCATTGCATAGTCCAAGTAAAACATTTGCGGGCCTACGAACGAGTCCCCGCAAAGCGCGTGAGAGAGCCGTTCGTTCAAGCTGATAACCCCCTCTATGCCTCTCCCTTGGTTGTGGCCTTCACTGCACAGCACTGCAACGTTCAGCCTGTCATCAAAATGCGTTCCGTCGTTCAACGCGAGCACGTGAAGCAACGACCTTGGAACGACATGGTGGCGCGTCAAGTCTGCCTCAGCCCCGCACAATTCGCACTCGTTCACTATCACATTCACAGTCCTGCTGATTCCAGTCCACACTGGAAAAAAACCAGGGTGCAGCCCTTGCGCATTCGCAAAAAAATCCCGCGTATGCTCCACTCTCGAAGTTACGTACATCAAGTCGCGCGGAGCCAAGAATATTTTATCATCATAAAACTCAGGCAAAAGAAAATTCGTGTCCGTGATATACGCTCCGCCTTCAACGAACGCGTTCACGAAACCACTCTTCCTGTTCACGCTATTGTAAGCCCTCAAAATAACGTACGGAACAGCTGCCAACACGAGCGCGTTGCAGAGTTCACCCCGCCCGCTCAAAACTTCAACGAGCATGTCCTTCAACGCTTCCCTTTCGCGCCTCACCATCACATTCGCGCGCTTTTTAGCATCACTCCATTTCTTCACGAACTCTCGCCTTTTCTCTTCATCATACAATACTCCGTCGTAAACTTTCCTGTCAACAATTGGCGGAATAAGCGAAAACGACACTGCTGCCGCCTTCCTGTTCAAGCCACCCTGCTCGCGCTGGCTGTAATAATGCCCTGCCACGCAAGTCCTCTCAACCCTCTGCCTCGCGCTCATAAACAAAAATACGCTTCCACGCAATATAAACCTGCGCCAAACAACTGTTTTTATTTCTTTTCTTCAATTATCTTCTCGAGGTGGTTTCTGTCATGTGCATTCAGAAAAAACACGTTAAAGGAATAGCGTTGAGCGCAGTGGCTGTCGCGATAATTTCGCAAGTGATTCACACTATCGGCGCTATTGCAACCATGAGCTTCTACCTCGACCCTGCTTACTTTCCAGTTTGGAGCAAGATAATGATGCCTGGCCCAGGCGCTCCGCCAACAGAATTCTATCTGCTTTCTCTCGCATCCAGCTTTATCACTGGCTTGCTTTACGCAGGAGGATACTCTCTCTTGATAAAAGCGATTCCAGGAAAAACATTTTTCACTAAAGGCTTGAACTACGGCGCGTTGCTATTCGCGTTAGCCAGCATTCCGTTCACGCTCTCGCTCGTGCTTTTAATCAACCTGCCCATCCCGCTGATAATAGAATGGGCTGCTGAAAACATGCTTATACTACTGCTTGCAGGAGTAGCAATCGCAAAACTCGTGAAATAAAACGCTGAGGTTCATCATCTCCGTCTTCTTTCTCTTTTTTTCCTCTTATTTTCTTCTCTTTTTGTTTTTTCTTCTTTTCTTTTTTCCCTTTTCTTTCCTGTTTTTTTCTTCTCTTTCTTCTTTTTTCCATTCTCACTTTCTCGGAGCCATTACTACAGTCCTTCCATTCCTTGTTTTCACCCTGAACTTGTTTCCCCTCGGGTCAACCAAGAAACAGTCCTTCCTCTCTTCAAAACCCAATTCCCTGAACAAATTGTTTTCAGAAACCATCAACTCCAAGTTTTTTCCAGTGAAAGGAACAAACCCAAGCGATACGGCTGATTCGCGCGGAACTTCCAGCCCAGCAACAATTCCCAGCACGTTAGAAAAGCTCTTCCACTCCAGCGCTGCAAGCGAGTTGCACACGTTCGCGTAAGGGCTTAAAATCGTTTTATAATTCGAAGCAAGCGAAGGCTCTGAACTCATGAACGCAAACACTCCGCGCTCATTCGCTTCCTTCATTTTCTCTTCCACTCCATTCAACTCTTCATCGAAGACAATGCGCGGAGTTTCAATTACTGCCTTCAACCCCCGCTTTCCAGCGCTTTCCAAAATCTTTTCATCAGCATCTTCCAAAGCAATAGTGCAGACGAAGCCTGCAGGTGCTTCAAACACGCTTCCCTTGTTTTCAGAAAAGAAAATTTCAGGAAGCTTTTCAAAAGCAAGAGAAGCGCGCTGCAAAGTGAACTCCTTCGCCTTTCTTTCCTTGTCTGGAATTATTTTTTCAAGAAAATCGTCTTCAGTGCGAGCCCTCTCCACTTTAGAAAGCACGTCGCCCTTGTGCAATGTTTTTATCTTCAAGTAACACGTTGTGCTTGAAAACTTTACTTCTTTTTCTTTGCCTCCCTTCCTCTCGTACATCCTGAACACTTCAATAACTTTCCCTGAACTCGAAGAACGCAAGCTGTCCCCAATTTTCAAAGGCGCGCTTAATTCCACCCTAGCTCCAGCACTGGAAACTCCAACCACTGCCCCCACTTTAACTCCAGCAAAAGAACTCCCCTTGGGATTAGTCAGCTTCTCCCTCCTCGCGTCCCCAAACAAATAGCCTCCCGTATAGCCACGCGAAGAAAGCTTGGACAAATCAATTTTTTCCCCATCATCTATTGCTTTCCTGTACGCTTCAACTATTCTCCTCACGTAAACAGCGTCCTTCAGCCTTCCCTCGATTTTCACGCAGTCCACTCCTGCTTCCTGAATTTCAGGAATTCTTCCAACCACGTTCAAGTCTTTCGTGCTCGTCAAGTACCCTTCGCGGATTATTCTTTCAGCACACTCGAACTTCCAAGGAAGCCTGCACAACTGCGCGCACGCACCCCTGTTCCCGCTCCTGCCAGTCTGGAAAGCGCTCAGCAAGCATTTCCCGGAGTAAGAATAGCACAACGCGCCGTGGCAGAACACTTCAACTTCCACTCCAGCATTCTCCTTTATTTTCTTCACTTGCTCGAGCGAAAGCTCGCGCGCTAGAATAATCCTCTTGAACCCCAGTTGCTTCAAAATTCCTGCAGTCTTCGAATTGTGGACAGACAACTGCGTGCTCGCGTGCAAAGGCAAATCAGGCGCGACTTCGCGCGCAATGCGCGCTACCGCCAAATCCTGCGCTATAATCGCATCAGCGCCGTACTCATACGCGAATGCAATATACTCTGCAACCTGCTTCAACTCGTTCTCAAACAATACTGTATTCAATGCAACGAATGCTTTCACTCCCTCCTTGTGGCAGTAAGCAATAGCGCAAGCTAGCTCTTCGCTTGAAAAATTTCTCGCGCGCATGCGCGCGTTCCACTTCGAACCAAAATAAACCGAATCTGCTCCTGCTTCCACTGCAGCCTTTAACGCAGCAGGGCTTCCAACAGGCGCGAGCAACTCCATACCCATGACGTTAATACGAATGCAAACGATATTAACCTTTAATCAACAAAAAGAAATTCATGTTGTCAACAGGAATTACTGTAATTGATTTCAAGAAGGAAGTTGCTGCCCGGCTTGCGAAGAAAGGCACTGCAAGCGATTACACTATTTACAACAGGAAGACTGACTCGAGCGTTTTTTGTTTTTACGAGCCTACGCTCTACCCTGAAAAAATAGTTTCACTCCTCCACTGCCTAAACTCTTCAGACTTAGTGCTCATAGTTTTCGACGGCATAAGCAAAGAACTCGGAGAAGTCGTCGTAGCCTCCCATTGCTTGGAAAAAAACGGCATAGTCTGCTTCAGGGACGGCTCGCGCGAAGACTTCCTCCAACTCGCGCGTGGAACTGCAGTAGAAAAATTTGTTGAATGCGCCTATGATGATGCTGAAATCCTTTCAGCAATAGAAAAACTCGCGCCAAAAAAAGATGCAAGCGTTCCTTTGCGTATTACAGTTGATTCTTCATTCAACGTGAAGAGCGTCGGGCTCGTTGTTTTAGGAATAGGCAAAAGCGGGACAGTGAACGTCCACGACGAATTAACTGCATTCCCTTCAGGAAAAAAAATAACCGTGCGCTCTATTCAAGTGCAAGACAAGGACGTCCAATCTTCAACTGCAGGCGATCGCGTGGGCTTGTGCCTGAAAAACGTTGAACTGAACGACGTGCAGAGAGGAACAGAACTAGTGAAAGACAACGCGAACGTGGCTGAAGCAACTGAACTTGCTGTTGAAGCGGAAATAACAAAATTCCAGAAAACGCCGCTCTTGAACGGCGCGAGCATTTTCGTTTCTGCTGGAATGCAGTACGCTGTCGCGAGCATTCAAGGCGATGCAAAGCCAGGGGAAAAAACAAAAATAAAACTCTCGCTCCAAAAGCCTTTCGCATTCGAGAAAAACACTAGCGCGCTATTAATAGACGCTGGAAGAACGTTGAGAATACTTGGAAAAATAACTTTCATATAAAGCAGAAAACGTTTTTTTTTCTATTCGCTTATTTTCCCCATTATTTGCTCGCGGATAAAGCAAATGTGCGCTTCGTACACTCTGTAGATGCAGTTGCTGTAAATCCTCATTTTTGAAGAAAGCACGTTCAATCTTTCAAGCAGGAACAGCAATTGCTCTTCGTCCGCGCCAGTAGACTCTATTGCTATGCTGTTCAACGTTTCCTGTATTTCCTCATGCGAATGCGCAAAGCTCACACACTGGTTTTTCATACAACATCGCCTATGCAGTTGTTTCGTGGTTGTTTTGTATTGTTTTGCAGTTGTTTTGACTCGTTTCGAGTTTTTGTATTTTCGTGTTTTCAGTTTTGGCGTTTTGCAGTTTTGGATTGCATGTTTTCAGTTTCGAGTTTTGGGTGTTCTGGTCCATCCTGTTTCGAGTTTTGAAGTTTTCAGTTTTGTTTACGTATCTCCTTTCACTAATTCTCTGTACAATTCCGGGATTGGCTTCATGTGTTTTTCGAGTTGTTTTATTGTCACGTTCGTGATTTTTGCCCAGTCGCACGGCTTTCCGTTCTCGTCGAGCTTCAACTCCATTCTCGTGTAGCCTTGCACTCCAGCGCGCAAACCCACTTGGTCTACGAATCCAATCATCGGCGCAATGGACAATGTCGTCAAGTAAACTCCAGTCACGTCTTTCCCGAACGCCAAGTCGTGGTGGTGGCCTTGCGCTACGAGGAACACGTCCTTCATCTGCCCTATCTTGTGCTCCATCAAGCCAGTCACTTTATCTGGGGAAAAGCGCCCTTTGTGCACTCCGAACATTGGCACTCCCTGAACTACTGCGTCCCCGCCTCCGTACCACCCGCCTGAAAGCACGTGAATGTGCGGGTCATTCTGTTCTATCCCGCTCGCCAAGCGAATTTCGTAAGCCATTCTCGTAGCTTCGTCAAAATTCTCCTGCCTCTGCGTTTGGTTGTAGTGGTTTCCTGAAATGAGCACCACGTCCCCGCCTTTCTGCAAAACTCGCACTGCGTGCATTATGAGCGGACGCATTTTCTCGAACTGCTCGTCAACGTTGTGGATAGAGTTCGCGTAATTCAAGCGAAGCAGAAACTCGTTCATCAACTCTGCTTTCTCTCCAGCTGAAACGTCAAGCCCGTCTATTTTCCTCCTCATTTCATCAATGCTTTTGAACGCTTTCGGAATGTACTCGTTCAATTTTCCGCCGAGCGAGCCTTCAGCCATGTCGCCCATGAACACGAGCACGTCGGGAATTCCTTTTTCCTGCGAGTCCTTCACGTACGCGTCAATCCTCTCGTAGTTGCTCGACTGGTCAAGAGGGTTGCCTACTCCAACTTGTGTGTCGCCAACAAACTCGAACAGCAATTTTTTCTCTTCACCAACAGGCGCTACTCTCACCAGCTCTTCAGCAACTTTCCCAGCGTTTATTTTCCGCACGTCCTTCATTGTTGCTTCAACGAGCGTGCGCAACTCGTCGTCATTCAACTCTGAAGGAAGCTTCGAGCGTATTGCAGCCAACTCCAGTTCACTCCCTTCCTCCATCAATTTTTCAAAAGAAGCATCAGGCTTTCCGCCAGCAGTGCTTTTTCCCGAGTCTTTCCCTCTCGCGCTCGTTTCACCTGCAGCTCCTTTCTGTGTGCGCAAATCCGTTTTCTTCAGCCTTGCCTCGAGCTTGCCTCTCTCTTCATTCATTATCGCCTGCGCTTCCCTAAACAATTGCCCTGCGCCAACCAACTCGAAAGTGTACGAGCCGTCCTCGTTCACTGTCACGAGAGTTGCGCCAGAGTCTACAGTGTGCTTCAACGCTTCAGTTTGAGGAACTTTTATTTTCGCATTCCAGCACGCGTGCAACGCCCCTGCATCCATAAACCCGCCTTGCTGAAGCAATACTTTCGGCTCGGCGTCCCCGAACGTTTGCGCGACAAACCTGCACTTCGTCCCAGGAGAATGCGAAAACACGAGCACGTCGCTCGGCTCTACAAGCCCGCTTAACTCGTCCTTCGCCATCGTCGCAGTCATTTCATGCAACGCAGTCTTCTTCGCAACCTTCGACGTGTTCGTAATATTATGCCCGAGCGCAACGCGCAACCCATTCACTTCAAGCACGCGCACGTTGCCCTCAACTATCTCAACATCACAAGCACTCCCAAAAACCTTCTCCAAAACTCCCTTGTACTCCTCCCACACCATCGCGTCAATCTCCTTGTTTTCATTCGGAAGGAATTCTTCCTGGTTAGTAAACCTGCGCACCCGCAAGTCCCCAAGCTCCCCCTCCAGCCTCGCCTTCTCCTCGTTCGCCTTCTTCAAAGCACGCTGAAGCTTCTCAGACATTTTCCCCAACTCTTTCGCCTGCTTCGACAAGCGCTCATGCCGTTCGCTGAAACTCTTGCGGCCAGCCTCTACGCCTTTCTTCCTCCCCTTCCCCAACTCTTTAAACTGAACGCGCACTCCTTCAAGCGACTCGTTCACAGCATCAACGCGAGCTGAAATAGACGCAACTTTCGCGTCACACTCTTCAACTTTCTTCTGAATATTCGCTGCAGTCTTCAACTGCGCAATCTTCGTGTCCTTTAAAATCTTCAAATTCTCGCCATCCTCGTCCCCAAGCACGTAAACAACGCGCACGCCCTCGCCTGCTGCTTTCACGAGCCGCTTCACGTGCGGCTTCACCAAGCAAACAGCATCCTCTAAAGCGTTAATCCCGTCAGCCAAAAACTTCATCTTGTCCTGATTGCGCCTGCTAATGCGCGTAGGCACCTCTGGCACAAGCCCGCCATTAATAACCAGAACGTCCACCTTCTCTCCGCGCTTCCTCATCTCTCTCAACAACGCGCACGCTCCGACAACATTATCCTTGGAAAACGCTTTCGTCCCGCCCCCGAACTCTCCAATTACGAGCAGCCTCGCCTTCTCCTCAAGCCTGTCAGCCAAAGGAGACAATTTCGCAAAACCCGCCCTATTGCTCCCGCGCCCAAAACCCTCGCCTCCAGATTTTTTTTCAACAGTTTTACCGCCATTCACTTCAACCACCTCTAGGCGTCTTGGGGGCAACCATGGGTTTCCCCCGAAACCCCTGGGTTCACCCCCCTTCCTACGATGCTGTTTACAAATCCTCCAAAACTCCTCAACTTTCCAATCTTCATAGGTGGAACTGGACATCGAACGCCCCCTGGGAAAACCGGCCGCCCAAGCCTATCGTGAAGCCGACAGAATACCGCATGCGTCGGCTTCACGAGTATTCGACTGAAGCGATCACGCTTCTGTCGAATTTGATTTCTCCGACCCAAAGGGACTATTGACTCGAGGTGAACCACCAACCATGCTGCTGACTCAGGAAAAAAACACGAAAAAGCAAAATCAGCACTTGCACTTTCCAAACTTGATTCTGAACGCGAACAAAACGAAAAGCAATCCGATTCTTCGCATTTCCTGTTCATACTCCAAAACAATGCGCTCGCGCTTTATAAACAACCATAATCATACTATATATTACTCCATATCACCTGCTTGTTTTGCCGAGGTGGTTTTGTTTCGTTGGTTTTGAGGTTTTGAAGTTTAGGGGTTTCGACTCGTTTTGCTTTGCCTCGCCTTGCAAGACGCCAATTAAAACATATTAAATAATTGCTGTTCGAAAGAATGGCTTATGGGCAGGCATTGCGCGCGCGTTGTTTCATTCTTTTTATTCCTCGCTTTTTTCTCGAGTTTCCTTTTCGCCGCGAGCGTAAAATGGAGCTACAAGACTGAAGGCTTTATCGACTCTTCACCTATTCTCGTGGGCGGAACGATTTACTTCGGAAGCGGGGACGGAAAGCTTTACGCGCTCGACGAGTCAACAGGCAGGCTAAAGTGGTTCTTCCCAACCAAGGGAAAAATCTACTCCACTCCCTTCTACGCGAACGGCGTTGTTTATTTCGCTTCCACTGACGGTTTTGTCTACGCCGTGAACGCGAACAACCAAAACTTGCTGTGGAACTACTCCACTGGCGCAGACATCGACTCTTCCCCTGTCGTTGAAGACCGCATGCTCTACATCGGCGCCCGCGATGGGAGGTTATACGCCATCGACGCTGACACTGGCAAATTGAACTGGACTTTCAACTCGCGCGCTCCAATCTCTTCCACTCCAAAGGCAGCGTTCGGAAGAGTTTACTTCGGCTCTGAAAACAATTTCGTGTACGCGCTCGACGCCGAGACTGGCGACGTGAAGTGGAGCTTCGCAACGCAAGGCCCAATCTGGTTCTCCTCCCCGGACTACAGAAACAATGTCGTGTTCATCGGCTCTACTGACGGCTACTTGTACGCGTTGAATGCTGCGAACGGAAGCCTGGCGTGGACTGCTAACACCGGCGATTGGATTGTTTCATCCCCGAAAGTGTACAACAACCTCGTATACGTCGGAAGCAACAACGGGTTTATTCGCGCGTTCGACGCTGACACTGGCTCGCTCGCGTGGCAATACAAGGCAAGCGAGGCAGTCCAGTCCTCTGCAGTGCTGAACGGAGACGCGGTCTACTTCGGCTCGAACGACGGCAGCCTGCGCGCGTTCGATGCTGCGACAGGCTCGCTGTTATGGGCGTTCGACTCAGGCGACTGGGTTCGCTCCACTCCAGTAGCGCGCGGAAACATGATTTTCTTCGGCTCTTACGACAACAATTTCTACGCAGTCTCTTCACTCTCCTGTTCATTCAACTCTCCTGAAAACGATTCAATCATCTTCGAGCCTTCCATTGAAGCTTCAGGCTTCGCGCTCGGCGACAAGCGCATTGAATCAGTCTACTTCCGCATGAACGACGGAGTATGGGAGAAAGCTTCAGGCACTTCACAATGGTCGATAAACGCGAACACGCAATCGCTTCCCGCAGGCGCGTTCACTCTCTCGTGCAAAGTCGCTGACGCGAACAGAAACGAAGAACCAGCCCCATACACTACGCTCTCGCTCACGAAAACGCTTTCAGGAAAAAAACTTTCAATCAAGCACCCTCCTGAATCAACGCTCGGAAAAACTTTCAGGGTTGAAATACGCGGGGAAAACAACGAACTGCTTGAAGGAGTGGCAGTCTCCACTTCGCGCGGTTCCTACCAAAACGTTTCAGGCTTCATAGACTTGGCGCCTTCAGCTGAAGGAGACTTCAAAGTAAACGTTTCGCGCAAAGGCTACGCCCCAGAATCCTTTACTATCCGGATTTCAAAAGACAACACGCTCTTCTACGTCGGAGGAGGTGCGGTGCTCGTGCTCGTCTTCATTGCAGTGCTTCTGAAAAGAAAAGGATAACTTCCAAATGGTGCCATAATGCCAACATTGCCTGAAAAAGAACTAAACAAAATACGAATTCTTTCAGCCGAGCACGAACAAAAACTGCGAGAATTAAAGCGCGCTTACGCTGAAAAAATAAACGCGTTGAAAGCAAACGAAGAACTATCCTTAGCTGAAAAAGAAAAGCACGCGCTCGCCCTGCTCGACGACTTTCATGCCGACTACAAGCGCGAGCTCGGCGCTTCCAAAAAACAAGTCAAGAAAATAGTGGAAGATGCAGTTCCAGGCCCTGACAAAGAAAAAATATGCGCGCGCGTTGCTGCTTCGAACAAAAACCCGCTCACGCGCCCTATTCCTGATTCTTTCCTGCGCATCGCGCTCGAACTACACAGCTCTGCAGGCGAACGCCTCGAAGAATGGCGCGCATTCAAAGAAGCATGCTCGCTCTTCAAAGCATCTTCTGCTGAAGACGCTGAATGCGAGCTCCTCGAGCAATTCATCTCGTGGCGCGATAAGGAAGAAAAAACAGCGAAGCACGCTGCAGTGCCTGATTTTCTCGAAAAGCAAATCGGCGCGAAAGACGCTGCGAAACTATGGCGCAAGATAATGATGAAAGTGCAAGCGTTCGAAGTTCAAGTGGAAGAACTCAAGCGCATCTGCAAGCGCAAAATAGAAAAAGCGCGCTTGCTCGACAGCCCAAGCGAAAGAAAACAACGCCTCCACCACCACCTTGAACGCTTCGACGCGGAATGCAGGAAAGCATGCAAGCAATTCATAACCTCAATGCAGCGCGAAATACAAGACGCAATCCCAAGCGCGCGCCCTGCAGACGTAAAAAAAACAATCCACCACTTAAACAAAAACAAGCTCGCGCGCTGGCTCCCGGACTCAGCAGTCGAATTAATTCTCACAAAACTCGGCACCGTGAAAGAAAAATACTTCGAAAAAATGGCGTTCGCAGCAGCAACAAGCCTATACACTCCAAAACGCCTCGAACAAATGAAAAAACAACTAGTGGAAGAACTCGTAAAAGACAAAATACTCGAACAAAAATAGCTTCAACACTACAACTTTTTCCACAGCGCGTTGAAAAACTCCCTGTACGAGTCCGCCATCGCCTTGCTTTCAATCACTATGCCTGTGTACGTTTTCTTTCCCGGGGCAGAAATTAGAATCCTGTCGCCGTAAATGTTTGTTGACACTGGGTTTGCCAAGTGTTCTGAAACTATCTTCACTTCAGTAAGCGGAGCTTTTGTTGCCTCCATTCGCGCGACTTCCCTAGACATCATATACCTGCGCTTGATCTTTTTCCTCACCCTGCTCTTCTGCCAGTTCTCATACCATACTTTTGAAATAGCAGGCCCTGCAGCAGTATAGTTGAACCCTACAATTTCCTTTCCATGCCTAAGCAAATCGCTGAAAACAGTCTTGAAGCCATCAACCCCGTTGTAAACAGTTACTCTCGGAACTTCCTCTCTCTTCGCCTTCTTCAATTCCTTGAGCGAAGGCATCACTGCAGCGAGCCTTGCCTTCTTCTCTTCCATCACGTCAAAAAGCTTTTCAGGGTCTGTCGCGGAATATTTTCGCACATCGTTTTCCACCACGAACCCTGCAAAACCCTTCGCCACGAGCCTTGCAAGAATAGAGTAAGCAGAACTCCTGCCAATATTCGCAATGCTCGCAACCCTGCTCACGCTCGCCTGCCCTTCCTCGAGCAAAGCAAGGTACAAGCTCGTCTCCTTCGCGTCAAGCCCCAACTGAAAAAATACTTCCCTGTTTACGTTAATCACTGTTGTTTATTAAAAACAACAAACCTTTAAATACCCGCACGCGCCCCAACACTCAAGCATGCAGAAACAAGCAAGCACGCAAAAGCAAAATTCATTGAACGCTATCGCACGCCTTTCCCCAACGCTTCCTCCAAAAGATTTTTTTGAAAGAGCAGGTGCATTAGCTTCAAAATCACGACTGCCTCTCGTCCAGCGCGCAGTTCAAAGGGCGTTTGCCGCGTTCAAGCAGCTTCCAGACGACTACTTCCACGAGAAAGGAGTCGAGACTTACACTTTTCACGCGACGTTCCCGCACTACACTGAACTTCCTTCTGCAACTGAGCAAGATGAGCGTGCAATCTTGCAATCAATTCGTGCTTCTCCTGCAGTCAGCGTTTACTATCATGTTCCGTTCTGCGAGAGCAAGTGCCTCTACTGCTCTTTCTCATCCAAAGCACGAGGAAGAAACGCGCGCGAAGAATACTCCCTATATTTTGAAACAGTGTGGCGCGAACGCAGGCTGTGGGACGCTGCAATAGACTTGAGCGAAAAAACAGTAACGTCAGTTTATTTCGGAGGCGGCACTCCTACTGTCCTGCCTGTCCGCGTCTTGAGAGAAGTTTTGAAAAAAGGGAAGGACGTCAACCTCGCGCAAGGAGCAGGAGTTACTTGCGAGGCAAGCCCTGGAACGCTCTCGCGAGAGAAAACGCGTTTGCTCGGCAGGGAAACAACGCGCATTTCCCTCGGCGTCCAGTCTTTCGACGATGAATTGCTTGCGTTCATGAACCGCGACCACAACGCTGACGGCGCTGAACGCGCAATACGATTGGCGATGGCGAACTCTCCGCACGTGAACGTTGACTTGATTTACGGATTTCCGACTCAGTCTTTCCAGCAGTGGATTGCGACTCTAGAACGCATTTGCGAAATCTCCCCGCAATCGATTACCGTCTACCGTTACTGGCGAAAGCACGGTTCTGCCTGGTTCAAGGAACAATTTGATTTCGCGCACGAAATGCTCGCGCGCCTCATGTACTTCACTGCACTCGAAGCACTCGAACGCGCGGGATACTCCCTCGGCCCGCTCCACTGGTTTTTGAAAGGAACTTCAAACAATGAATACACTTCACGGTGGGGCGAAGGCGTTCCCAACATCGGCTTTGGCGTTGCAGGCTACGGCTCTTCAAGAAACTTCGTGTTCAGAAAAACAAGCCGCGCGAGCGAGTACGCGGAAGCAATAGCAAAAAGATTAATTCCATTCCAGCACGCGCTCGTATTCAACGAAGCAATGCAGCAAGCAAGCGAACTAATAGGGCAACTGCGCGCGTTCCACAAAACAACACTCGCCCAAGTTTCAAACGCAGCAATACTTGCAACTATTCGTGAATGGGTCGGACAATCGCTTGCAGAAAAACGCGGAGACAAGTTGTTTTTGACAGAAGGAGGCAAGGCGTTATTCGATTGGATGGAAAAAGAGTTGCTAAAAAGATTTCAGTGCGAGTAAGCGTTTTTTCGAACTGCAGCGCGTCATCCTAATTAATGCACTACTACCCCGAAAAGATATCTTTTTATAGGAGGTTGTTGAACAATATACTTGGTAAGCCTACCTTGCATCTGCGTGCCTTTGCAAGAAGGAATCCAACTTAGTTGGTGTGTAGGGGCTCCGCATGGAGTACTTGAGCAGAATGAAGGGCTTACCACTTATAATTCTGTTTTTGTCTTTATTTTATTTGATATATACGGAAAATAAATGCTGTCTGTTGCCAAATGCCTGGATAACACCCACGCGATTAAATCTGCTATTTGAATGCCTGCAACTTTATGGGACGCTTTCGGCTCTATTTTTGGAACTTCCTTGAATTTTCTAGACAAGCGTTCTCTTAAATTATCTAAAACATCTTGAGGCAAGCCTTTATCGACGATTATTCTATTAACCGCATGATTTGCACTATATATGTTGGATATGACTGTTTCCAGCAACTGCGCTTTTTTTAGATTGCCGTCACAGCTCCTGTTAAACTCTTTCTTTGAATCGTACGTATCGGCATATGCATAAAATATTTCATAATCCAGCGTTTTCAAGCCATCCAAAAAATAGATTATTTCATTTTGTTCCAACTTCGCGCCTTTCACTTCCGGCTTTGTAAACTTTCTCTTAAATGTATTAGGGTATGCTGTTTTTAACTCAACTAATCTCTTCTCACAGTCTTTCTTGCTTTTTACTAAACACCTACGTAAACAAAATAGCGTTTCCCTTTTCTAAATAAAATATCTCCAGACTCGTCTGCAAATAAAAACAACATTACCTCACTTCCATGCTACCTCATTCAAGCCGTTAAATAATTAAAATTCACGCGTCTAAGAGAAAAGCAGTGCCCTATTGCAGTCTTTCTAATGCGTTTAAATACTTTTTCTTGCATAAGTTAGTTCGCTGTTTTTCCCGTGAAGACCACTTTCGAGTGGGAGGGAAATTCTATGGATAAGCAAAAGTTAGCCAAATCGCTTGAGGAGGCTTTGCAGGAGAAGGGAAAGCGCAAGTTCACGCAGTCAGTAGAGCTAATCATAAACTTCAAGGGAATCGACTTCGGCAAGCAGGACAGCAGGATGAACCTTGAAATTCCCCTGCCGAAAGGCACTGGAAGGAACTTGAAGCTCGCAGTGTTCGCGGACGGCCAGGTTGGCGTTGACGCGAAGGCTGCAGGCGCAGACATTGTTTTTGCTCCAGGCGAAATTGACAAGCTTGCAGGCGACAGGCCTCGCTTGAAAGCACTCTCCAAGACTCACATTTTCCTTGCACAGCCGAGCTTAATGATGCAAGTCGGCAAGAGCCTCGGGCAATTTCTAGGAACGCGCGACAAGCTTCCAAAACCAATAGTGGGAAAGTCAGTAACCCCTATTTGGGAAGCGTTAAAACGAACTGTGCGCGTGCGCAACAAGGGGAAAAACCTTCCCACCCTCCAGTGCCTTGTTGGAACTGAAGCAATGAGCGCGCAGGACTTGGCTGAAAACATTGACGTTGTCTACGAGGCAGTTAAAAACAAGGTGGGTGGAGACCACGCGATAAAATCTGTTTTCGTGAAACTCTCAATGGGCAAGCCGGCGAGAATAGTTTAACATTAACGGTGGCGTTGAAACATGGCAAGAAAAGTTAAAGGCTTGAAGAAAAAGAAAAAACAGGAAACGCTTGAACGCGTAGCCAAGCAGCTGCAAGAAGCAAGCGTAGTCGCGTTAATAGACTTGAGAAATCTCCCAGACAGCCAATTCCAGTCAGTCAAAAAGAAACTGCGAGGCAAAGCAACGTTCGCAGTAGTAAAAAGCAACCTCATAAAACTCGCAATAGAAAAAACCGGAAAAGCGAAAGAACTGCTCGAACACATCAAAGGCCCGTCCGCACTCGTGTTTTCCTCGATAAACCCGTTCGAATTATTCAAGTTCATGAAGCAAAACAAGGGAAAGGCAGCAGCAAAACCAGGGCAAATCGCGCCTTTCGACTTGATTGTTCCAGCCGGCGAGACAACGCTTCCTCCAGGCCCAGTGCTTTCAGAATTGAAGACTGCAGGCATTGACGCGCGCATTGCAGGAGGAAAAGTAGTAATCGGCAAAGACTCTACAGTCGCGAAAACAGGAGTGAAAATAAAGCCTGAAGTCGCGAAAGCATTGCAAAAACTCGGCATACAGCCTTTCGAAGTAATGGTGCGCATTCCCGCAGTATGGGAAACCGGAGTAGTGTACGCTTACGACGTGCTCAACATTGACGAAGAAAAATTCATGAGAGACTTGTCGTCTGCTTCCGGGCAAGCGTTCAACCTGTCATTCAACATTGCATACCCGACGACTGCAAACATTTCGCTCTTGATCGCGAAAGCAGTCAACGACTCGAGGAACTTGGCGTTCAACGCTGAAATTTACGAGAAGGAAATAATCGACTTGCTGTTGGCTAAAGCCAACGCGCAAGCAAAAGCACTGCAACCACTCGTAAAACTAGAGTAACGAAAGAAAAAAACGATAACATTTTTGGAGGTGTGATGAATGGAATACATACACGCGGCGCTGTTGCTTCACGCTGCGAAGAAGGAAGTAAGCGAGCAAAACGTGCTCAGCGTGCTGCAAGCAGCAGGCGTAGAAGGAGACGCAGCTAAAGCGAAAGCCTTGATTTCTTCACTGCAAGGAGTGAACATCGAGGAAGCTATTGCGAAAGCAGCAGTCCCAGTCGCAGCAGCCCCGGCAGCAGAAGCAAAGAAGGAAGCAAAGAAGGAAGAAAAGAAAACTGAAGAAGAAGCAGCAGCAGGCTTGGCAAGCTTGTTCGGCTAAAATCAATTCGCTCCAGAAGCAAAAAAAGGCGAATCGATGAAAGCAAACAAACTCGCTCAAGCAAAAACGATGCTGAACAAATAGCGCGAGCGGGAAATCGAGGAAAGCAAAGCTTTCCGAGAGCAGTCGACAACAGTCGACTCAAAGCTGCAAATCACACCCCGAAAAACCGTTTCCTTTCTTTTTCCGACTTTTTTATTTTTACTTTTTTTTCTCTTATTCTTTTTCTATTTCTTTATTCTTTTTTTCATTCAACAAACACGTGCTCGCCTGTGAGCTTGTTGAATACTCTCTCGTAAATCAGTTTTATTTCAAGCTCGAATTCAGTGTACGCGTCAGGGCTTGACCTGCGCAGCTTGTCCGCGAAATCGTTTACTTCGTCGCGCAGGTTCGCCAACCCGACTTTGTCGCGCTGGTTCGTCCTGTTCAATGCAATAAGCAGCCTGCGGATTTCAACTCGCGCGCGCGACGGATTGATGGGCGTGCGTTGTGAAGTGCCCCTTGGCTTGACTGTTTTTTTCAGCGCGCTTTTTTTCCCGCCAAGCGTCTTCGCATTTTTTTTTACGATTCTTTCTTTTATTTTCGCGCCAGTGTTCTTTTTGTTTTTCTTCACAGTTTTTGCTTTAAGTCTTGCTGGGCGTTTAGCGTTTGCTCTCGCTTTTAGTTTTTTGCTGTTTTTTTTCTTCATCTCTTTCTTTTTCCCCGTTTTTTTTTTTATTCTTTCAGCAAGTGGTGCGCGAATGCTTTCACGAGCGCGCCCTTCATTTTTTCTCCTTCAACTACCTCGACGATATTTTGCTTGTGGTATACTGCCATGCTCCACACGCTTGCAGCTTTTTTTCCGTGCACTGCCTCCCACTGCTCCTTTCCATAGACGCGCACTCTCACTTCGTTGATTTTCTTTTTCAAATCCCCTGCCTGCACAGAGGTAATTCCCAAGCGCGCAAGCTCTCCGGGCAGTTTCGAGTATATCCTTGAAATCGTTTCTTCTGCTCTCGCCTTTTCCACACTGCCCATTGTTATTACTGACACGGCGTGCGTAGCGTCGGGTGTTGCCTGCAAAACGTTTTCAGCAACGCTCTCAACGAGCTTTACTCTAGAATGCAGTTTTTCCCTCGTCAATTATACACCCGAAACGTCTTTCAACATCACAGCATTTAAATATTCTCCCGCGACAGTTTATTTTATGCGCTTGGCATTATTAGTCCCATTATTCGCCTGCCTGCTGTTGTTCGGCTGTTTCGGGCAAGAGCCAGTAAAGCCTGTTGAAAACAACACTGTGCCTCCTGCAGTTCCTCTAATAATAATTCCACCCAATACTACTCAAAACACGACTGTCCCTGTTCTTGAAGGGTGCGCGGGCAAGCAGTCTGCTGAAGAACGCGACGCGTGCTATTCGCTTGAAGGCGGAAAAGGCAGTGTTGAAGACTGCGAGAAAGTCGAAAATGTTGTAACGAGAAACTCTTGCTTTTACTCTGCAGCTCGCTCTCTCAACTTTTCAGGAGTTTGCGAAAGCATACGCAATTACGCCGAGCGCACTGCGTGCATTGAGGAAATAAACCCGCCGTGCTCGCTTGCTGAAAACGAGTCGAAAGCATTGTGCCTGGCGAAGTTTTACAACAACGCCGAGAAATGCGGCGATTATGGCGACTCGTGCATTTACGACTACGCGTCAAGCACGCTGAACCTCTCAGCGTGCAGCTTGATTTCATCAACTTTGAAAAAGCACGCGTGCCAAGCGTTCGTCTCGAACGACTTGTCTTTCTGCCAAAACTTGCCTGCAACAGACAACACGACGCGCGATGCTTGCTATACTAATGTGGCGAAACTCAAGAACGACAGCTCGCTATGCTATTATGCCGTAACCCGCACATACGTAAACTTGTGCTACGAGCACTTCGCGCTCGCCAACAATGACGCGAGCGCGTGCTCGAAAAAGTACGACGAGTTCGACAGGGACGATTGCTATTCCGTGCTTGCGAGCAGGACCAGAAACGCGAGCGTTTGCGGATTGATAGTAAGCGGCTTCATGAACAAGACGCTCGCAGACGTTTGCCGAAACAACGTGGCGAAAGACACTGGAAAGCCTGAAACATGCAGTGGCATAATCGTCAACTACCACAGGTACAATTGTTACGCGTACATCGTCGAATCACCTGACGCGGACTACGGAAAGGAAAGCTGCGACGCCATTCCAGCGAAAGACACTTCCTGGAAAGATGCTTGCTACAGCAGGCTGTCCAAAAAAACAGGAGACAAGACGCTGTGTGAACAAATTACAGACTCGGCGTTAAAAGAAACATGCAACCCCGCCAACTTGCTTGAATAGAAAAATAAAACCGCAAAAAATATACGCGAGCAGTTCTAAACCCACCCGAAAACACCCACTCGTTTTTTTGTGCTCCCGCTAACTCTTGAAAACATTTCTCCGCGCGTTTTTCTTTTTTTTCCAGCTTTGCGTGTTCTTCAGCGTTTTCTGTTCCGCGTTTTTTTTTTTACTGTGCTGGTGCTTCTTCAGCAGATTCGCCTTCTTTCTTTTCCTTCTTTTTCTTGCGCGGTTTTTTCGCTTCCTGCTCTTCAGCCGGTTGTTCAGCAACAGCTTCTGCCGGAGCAGAATCCTCTACCGCATCAACAGCAGGTTCGGCGTTTTCTTCTTCGAGAATAACGTCTTCCTCGAATTCCGCAAGGCTTGTCTTAAACTCTGCGTCTGTTTGTATTTCTCCCTTTGCTTTAAGCACTTCGCGCGCGAGCAGGTAGAAAACGAGCGCTAAAGATTTTTTGCCTTTGTTGTTGCACGGCACTATCAAGTCAATGAACTTCGTCGTGTTGTCCGTGTCGCACAACGCGATTACCGGAATGCCTGACTTTGCGGCTTCCCTTATCGCCTGCCGTTCTCCCTTCGGGTCTGAAACTATCACTAGCTTCGGCTCTATGAAGCTTTCCCTCGCCGGGTTTGTCAGAATGCCTGGCACGAATCTTCCTGCCAGCTGCCTGCAACTCGTAGTCTTGCAGAACGTTTTGCTCGCGTTGCTTGCGTACGTTCTAGACGCGACAATGAGCACGTCTTCAGGCTTGTAACGCGAAATAAACCTCGCCGCAAGCCTTATTTTCTCGTCAGTTTTCTTCAAGTCAAGCACGTACAATTTGTCCTGGCGTGCCTTGTAAATATACTGTATCATGTCAGACGTTTTCAGCTTTGTTCCAATGTGTATTCCTGCTTCCAAGTATTTTTCCTGCGGTACAAGCATTTCCTCCATCGTATCAACCCTCTCAAAACTCATAAACTCCAAAACTTCAAAACTGCGAAACTTCTAAACTACTGAGGCAAAACCATTCAGAACCACTGCGAAACAATTGCAAAACCACTAATGGGGCCGTCGAGAAATTCAGCGCCGCCAGCCTTCCATTCCAAGCTTTGAAGACCGGGCTCTTTTGAACTCGAGTCGCCAGCACCCCAAGCTGGAAGCATACCAAGCTAGCACACGGCCCCAATCTTTTTCCTTAAAACCTTCCGTACCTAATCGTTTCATCCACTACGTCCACGTGGCCAACAAACATTCTCCTGCAACAATACTTGGAAACTCCGACCGCGTCCAAAACTTTTCCCGCGTCCTCGCCTTTGCCTGTCTTTTCAGAGTATTCCTCGAACTTGTCACCAATTACTTTCCCGCACGTAAAGCATCTTATCGGAGGCATCATTCTCAAATCACCCTTTTTTTTTTATCTGTATGATTTTTGGAATCTCGCGCGTGCTTTCGGCCCCTTGTACTTTTTAGGCTCGACTCTCCGCACGTCTTCCCTTAACAAAAACCTGTCATGCTCGAGCATCTTGTTTTTGAGTTCTTCAGTTCCATTGTGCGCGATTATCGCGCGTGCTATCGCAGTCCTGGCTGCTTCAGCCTGGCTCATTCTCCCGCCGCCGTGCACGCTCACGTCAATGTCTATTTTCGACGTAATCGCTTCTCCAGCTACTTCAAGCGGTTCGTTCACTATCTCTTGAAAATAGGAATGATCCAAAGCGTTTAACTTGAAACGGTTTATCCTCACTACTCCTTTCCCCTCGCGTGCTACTGCACGCGCAATGCTTTCCTTTCTCTTTCCCCTAGTAACCACAGACTTGTCCTTTTTTTTCGCAGCAGGCTTGGCGCCTCCTGTTGCCGCAGCTGTTTTTTTTCTAGTAGCCATTTATTTTCACCCTTGTTCGAGGCCGAGCCTCTCGCACAATTTCTGCACGTCCGTAAACTCAACGTTCAACTTGCCCTTGTTCATTTCAACAAAACTCAGCTTCTCCGCAGCTTCAAGCTCTTTCGGAACTCCGGCGTACACTCTGAGTTTTTTGAACGCTTCCCTGCCTCGCGCTTTCTTGAATGGAAGCATTCCCCTGATAATCCTGCGCACGAGCAAGTCCGGCCTCCTCGGCCAGTGCGGCGAATGCTCTGGGTTCGCTTTGTCCTTCAGCCTCCTGCGCGTCAAATACTTTTCAGTAGTCGCTTTCGGGCTTCCCGAAATAACAAGTTTCTCGGCATTCACGAGCGCCACGTCCTCTCCGTTCAAAAGCGTTTTCGCAACCTTTGAAGCAACGCGCCCCAACACTAAATCCTTTCCATCTATTACAACCATTTCAAACAACCTCTCTCAACTTGTTCAACACAATACCCTGACCCCGCTTCCCTTCGGGTTGCTGTTCACTAATTCAAGCAAGCCCAAGCACTTTCCACCCGCAGAAGCAATTTTGCCTTTCGCGCTTTCCGAAAACTTTAACGCAGCAACGCTCACCGCGTGGTCAAGCACGCCAGTGCCGAGAACTTTCCCAGGAACGAGCACTACCTCGCCCTTCTTCGTCAAATCGTTTATCTTTCCAACGTTCACGCCCACGGAAAGCCGAGCTGGCTTGCATATCCTTTCAGACACGCTGCGCCATATGGCGACATCGTTCTTCGAAGACGCTTTTTCCAGTTCTCTCGCAATTTTCTTTACTACCTGATTTTCCGGACCTTTCTTCATACCACCACACCTTTTTCATTTGAACAAACAATTCCCAAATTCCAAAACTTCCAAACCTCTAAACTACAAAACTCCAAAACTTCTAAACCAAAAACACTAATGCGGGGGACGAGATTTTCAACTCCGCTTCACTCCGTTTAAAAATCGCAAGCGGAGTTTGCGAAGATTTGAACTCGCGCAGCCACTAAAGGCACAGGAGCCTCAGTCCTGCTCATTTGACCTAGCTCTGACACCCCCGCAGCAAACGTTTTCGGTTTTCTGTTTCCAGTTTTCAGCAGTGTGAAAACCGTTCTGCGAGTGCTTTTACTTTTTCATTTGCTTTTCAAGTTCCTTGCATTTTTCGTTTATCACTTTCACTGCCTGCTTGAGCACTTCTCTCGCAGCCATTTGGCCGAACGACTCTATTTTGAACGCGTACTCGTCTTTCTTCTCGTCGTAATTGTACATTATGTTCGACGCTTGAAATTTCGCGTGTTCCCTTCCAATGCCGAGTTTTGCTTTTGCCTCGAGCCTCACGTTCTGCCCTTGCCCGAGCTTCAGCAACGGAATTTTTTCTCTCGCAGGAGTTATCTTCCCGTCTGTGCTTCGCAAGTCCTTCGAGTACACTGTGCACGGGCCTACCGCGTCAAGCATGAGAATTATTTCTTCGCCTTCCTTGTAGCCTTCCTCTGTCCTCAGCGGAACGAGTGCGAGCCTGTTCGCAATATACTCGTCGAAAAATGCTGACGAGTTTTCATAGACTGTAATCGAGTCTACGGCAAATACCGGTACTTGGGACATTCCCACGCGCCTCAACGCGTTCGCGAACGAGCAAGCAACCCCTGAAATCACTAACTCCAATTCTTCTTCAGAAGACTTTATCGTTTCAACTTTCATAAACTCCACCAAACCCTTTTATTGGTTTTGATTTGTTTTGACTGGCCTTGACTTGTTTTGAACAACCTCCAAAACAACTCGAAACCATTCAGAACCATTCAAAACAATTTTCTACACTCTCCTGCCTCTCCTTCCGCCAGGCCTTTTCGTCGTGTCTGTTGGAATCGGAGTAACGTCCTCTATTTTTTCTATCCTCAGCCCTGAACGCGCGAGCGCCCTTACTACTGCCTGCGCTCCTGCTCCGGGAGTTTTCGCGCCGTGGCCTCCAGGCGCGCGTATTTTTATTCGAATGTGAGTAATCCCTCTCTCTTTCGCCAAGTCTGCTGCTTTGAACGCTGCCTGCATTGCCGCGTACGGCGAGCCTTCCTCCCTGTCAGACTTTACTATCACTCCGCCACTGCATTTCGCTATAGTTTCAGCACCGCTCAAGTCTGTTATTGTTATAATCGTGTTGTTCTTCGAAGAGTAGACGTTCGCCAACGCGGATTTTTTCGGCCTTCTTATCATTGGAACAGGCTGCGCTCCTGCCTGGACAGGCGCTTGCACTCCATCCTTCTTGATTTCCTGCAGTTGAGGCTGTGCTGTTTCTTTTTTGACTTCCTGAACTTGCGTTGCTTCCTTTGCTTGCACTGCTTCTTTTTTCACTTCAGTTTTTTCTTCACTCATCAAATATCACCTAACTTAACTCGCTGCTTCAGCAGACGGCGTTTCCCCTTCTCCGCTTGCTGGTGTTTCCTCTATCTTGCCTTCAACCTCCCTGCTTTTCCTCGTCGGGACAGTCAAAGGCTCAGGGTTCAAGTTTATCGGCTTGTAGTAAGAAATCGCTTTTTCTTCAGAGACCGGCACTATATAATTCGGCGCGCATATTCGCTTTCCGTTCACTGCAACAAACCCGTGAACTATAATCTGCCTGCTTTGCTTCATTGATTTCGCAAGCCCGCGCTTGAACACTTGCGACTCGAGCCGCCTGTCCAGCAAGTCTTGAACTTTCAAGGAAAGCAAGTCGTCGAGCGTCGCGCTTTCCGCAGTCAAGCCCAAGCGTGCTGTCCTCGTGAGCAGCTTTCTCGATTCAGTCTCACCGCGTTCACCCAAAGGCAGCAATCTCCGCGCTTCCCTCCTAATCTTCTTGAGTTCCTGCTCTACAGCCCACAATTCACGCATGCTTCTCAAGCCGTACTCTTCAAGCAAGCCTTGTTCCTTAACTATGCGCGTCAAGTCCCAAACTTTCCTCGGAGACTCGTATTTTTTCTTGTTCTTCTTAGGATCTCCCAATCAAACCACCTTGAAAAAAACTTTCTTGTTATTTCTTTTCCTCTTTCGCAGGAGCTGCACCGGGCTTTGCAACAAGGGATTTCCTCAACACTCCAACGCTCATTCCCTTTCTTCCCGTAGTCCTCGTGCGCTGGCCGCGTACTTTCTTTCCGTACACGTGTCTGTAGCCTCTCCACGAGCTCATTCCTTTTTCCCGTTCAACATCCTGCTTGTTTTGAAACACTAAATCAGTTGCAATCAACTGCTTATCCTGCCCCGTGTCAACATCCTTGCGCCTGTTCATCAAAAACGACGGGATTCCAACGCTCGCAGGATTCTTCATAATCTCTTCGAGCCTGTCCAGCTCGTCTTCAGACAATTCGCCGACCATGCAGTCCAAAGGAAAACCCATTTTGCTGCACGCAGCGTCAAAAATTATCCGTCCATACCTCTCCCCGACTCCCTTTACCTCGATAACCGCCCTGCGCAAAGAAACTTCTCCTTTCACGTCTTTGCCGGCAATCCTAACGATACCCCTTATTTCCTTTCCTCGAGGAGACAATACTGCTTTCCCATAATCAACTTTAGCTTCAGGCTTGCGCACTTCAGGCGCGCCTTTCTCATCACTCTTTTTCTTGCCAGGTTTCACACTGCTCAACAAATCACCAATTTTTTTCAAACGCTAATTTTCAACGCCGGGGATGGGATTCTCACGGGCTTCGAAGTTTCGGGTTTTGGAGTTTCGCATTCCCTTAAAAACATCTACACGAAACTTCAAAACTTCTAAACTTCAAAACTCCTTTTGAACCCATGCGGCCCGTTAGAGCCATACGCTCTCCAGATTCCAAAAAAGAAATCACTTCTTTTTTTGATGAATACTACTGTTGTTTTCTTTTCTTTTTTCATTCGTTTTTCTTTCTTTTTTCGTTAACGTTTCTTTACATTTTCTTTCTTTTTTCGTTAACGTTTTTTTCTTTCTTTTCTCCTAGAAAAGAAAGAAAAAAAGGTTAATTCCAGGCGTACGCATTAACCAGGTTCTGCCACCCCGGCGTGATTATAATGTTTTCAGTTTCCAGTTTTCTGTTTTCAGGTTTTGTTTCGTTACTGTAAATAAGTAATGCGGTTTGCAACTTCAACAACGCCTTGCGTTGTTGAGCAGTTGACATCAGTCAACTCAAAGCAAACCACGAGAACGAACTATCAGACTTTCGTCGCATTACTTTCGTGGTTTGCTATAGTTTCGAGTTTTTCTTGTTCGCTTTTTTCTTTTTTCTTGTGTTTTGGGTACGTGCCTCGTGGCAGTATCACTCGCATTGTTTTGGTTGCTATTCCTTTCTGCATTTCAAGCATTTGCTTCGTGCTTGCCTGCGCGCGTGCGATGCTTACCAGTTCTCCTTTCAGTGAAAGGAGAGCTATTTTTTCCTGTTCGGCGATGCCGTCGTCTAATTTTATTATTCCGGGAGCAGCCAGTTGCGCTCCAGTGCAGACGGCTTCGATTGCGTTGTCTGAAATCCATATTTTTTTCAGGTGAACAGCGGCTTCGAGCGGGTGGATAGTTTTTCGCAGAAGCGATTCGTCGTTCTTTTCCTTCCACAGCCACATGGCGTCGCTTAATTGCTGCAACGTAACCGTCTCTTTTTCGGTTATTCCGCCGGCTTTCGTCCTTCGAAGCTCGAGCATGTGCGCTTGGCATCCGAGGAAAATGCCTATGTCATGGCAGAGTTTCCGAATATAAGTTCCTGCTTCGCACCCTACTTTGAAGAGAACTTCCCTGCCACTATATTCGAGCGCAGCAAGGTAATAAACCTTTCTTTTTCTCGGAACGCGTTTTACGGCGCTGCGGACAGGCGGAAGCTGTGTTATTTCGCCAGTGAATTTCTTGAACGCTTTTTCCACTTGTTCAACGCTCACGTTCGCGTGAAATTTGATTATTCCCACGTATTCCTTCGTGTCTTCGAGGAGCGTTCCGAGTATTTTCGTCGAGTTGTCCAGCCCTACTGGAAGGACGCCGGACACTTGCGGGTCAAGCGTTCCCGAGTGCCCTGTCTTCTGCACTCCGGTTATTCTTTTCACCCACGCGCTTACTTCGTGGGATGACGGCCCGCACGGTTTGTCCACGAAAATTATTCCATTGCCGAAGAGTTCCTGAATGCTTCTCTCGGACGGTTTTTTTCCCGTTGCCGGGCTCGTTTCCTCGTCTCGTTTCACTGAAACCATGCGTCTTCATCCTTTTACTGCCTTATTTTTCAAGCGCTTTTTTCACTTCCTCTTCGCTTTCAACATTAACTACAATGCTGAGTGGCTCGAGGTGTGACACGTTGCATTTGCGCGGTTTTTTTCTGCCAGCGCTCCTTATTTCAACGTAGCTATCGTCTATCTTGTTTGTTATGACGCATTTGCTTCCAGCGTCCCTTCCTCTTTTTTTCAAGCACACTCTTCCTTTTTCAATCAAAGCCATTTCCATCCCCCTAGTATTGTCTTCAATTTTTTTTCTTTCTTTTTATCGCTTCAACAATTATTTCTGCTATTGCTTCAGGAGTGAACACGCGCGTGTTTATCTCCAAGTCAAAGTTCGAATGATCGTCAATGTCTATTCCATAGTATTTTTTGTACCTCTGCCTGTTTCCATCATCTCTTTTTTTCACGTGCGCGAGCGCTTCCCCGAAGCTCATCTTGTCCCTGGAAGAAACCCGCTTCGCGCGTTCTTCCTCGCTTGCCTTCAGCCACACCCTAAAATCTGCGTTTTCAACCATCCACGAGCCGAGCCATGTTGTTATCACGCAGTTTCCTTTTCCAGCTTCCCGCACGAGGCGTTCATCGAATTCCTTGTCTATGCTTGGATTTTTTGCCGCAAGTTCCTGCAGTTCCATGAGGCTTATCTCTCGTGTTTCAGCTTCGTCTTTAAACGAAAATCCAACTGGCTTGAGCGAAAGTTTTTCAGCTAGAAATTCTCCTACTGTGTTTTTTCCGCATCCTGCAAGGCCTGAAACGCATACTATCATTGTTCCTTCCCTCTCTTTTCGCTTTTTTTTTTCACGAAATGTTTCCATTAAACGCGCTTGCGCATTCCCCCTTTTTCGTTTTTTCACGAATTGCTTTTCCGCAAAGCGCGTTTGCCTTTTTCCTCTTTCTTTTATTTCTCTCCCACGAGCTGTTTTACTTTCTCCCTGTACTTCAAGTCAACGTCTGCTGTTCTCAGCTCGTTGCTTTCGACGAGCGCTGCGATTGAAATTACTTTTTCAGTGCATTTGGCGCACATGTTTCCGCCGAAGAGCCTGCTTGGCGTCCTCATGCTTTTCGCCACGTTTCTTTTCGTAGTAGTGCCTTGAAGCTGGTTTTTGCATGCAGCGCACGCTGCAATTCCCCGCTTGCCTTTTTCAATCAAGAACGCTTGTTTTCCTCCCGGAGTTTTTCTCGGAATTCTTTTTCTTCCCCTGTCTTTAGGCATTGGCATTTTTAATCACCCTTGTTTTTGAATCTGTAAATTTGTTTTATTGAGTTTTTCCTTGAGTTTTTTCGTTCCTTGAACGAGCACTTGAATCGCGAGCGAGGTGAACACGAGTGAAACCCAGAACCATCCTCGCGCGCCGAACACGCTCCTCCAGTTCGGAAAGTTGTTCAAGTTTTGGATTACTACTGGAATCGGCTGGCTTAACTGCACTACGAAGTTCGGGAAAAAATGCACGAGCGCCATTGGCACGAGCAACAGTGCCGGGAGCATTATGACGAGCGGCTTGAACTGCAGAATCATTGATTCTTTAAGCAGGTTTGCAATGCGCGTTTGCTCTTTCTCCGCTTTGGAGAGCCTTTTCGGGTCGTTAGCCTTCAGCGCGTCCGCGTACTCCTTGTTTATGTTCTTCATTTCTTCCTGTATTTGCTTCACCCTGTCTTTTTTTCCGTACTTTGAAGTAACGTACATTGACAACAGCGAGTAAGCCATTGCCGCAACGGCGATTATGAAAAACGCAATTATTTCTTCGCTCATCTTCATTCCCTCATTTTTCATTGCAGGAGTTGTTTCAACTCTTGCACTGCATCCTGAAGTTTCCCGTCCTTGTTTTTTATTATGCGCACCGGAGCTCCAGTGAACGCGGCGTAAGCGCAAATCATTCCCCTGTTCACGAACGCGTGCTCTTCCAATTGTTCTTCCAGTTGCGCGTCTCTCATGCGCGTCAAGTCTTTTTTCCTGCGCGATATTATCTGCTGTATCGGAGCTTCAATGAGCGCGAGGCGCTCTACCTTGAATTTCGACAGCAGTTCGAACGGCAGCCCTGGCAAGTACCCGTGCGGCGTGTTTATCGAGCAGTGCGTGTCGAGAATAACTTTCCCTTCTTCTTTCGCGAGCACTCTCGCAACTTGCGATTGTATCCTCTTCTGGGTTGCCTGGGGCAGTTTTCTAATCTCGTCCTTGTTGTTCACGAGTTGCATTCTCTTTGCAATCTCGTACATCAAGTCCCCGTAAACTATTATCTTCACTTCCGGAAACTCTTTGCGCAGTTCCGCAAGCACCGTAGTTTTTCCAGCGCCAGGAGCGCCCATAACTACTATCATAACACCACTATTCGTTTTCAGTTTTGCAGTTTCCAGTTTTGAGTTGCCTTGGCTGGTTTTGACTCGTCTCGTTTTTTTACCCGCCAACTATTTTTCTCAAGTCCGGGTAAATGTCAAACATTTTTTGCGCTGTCAAGTCTTCGTACATCCTGTGAAGTATTCCGACTGTAAGCAATATTCCTGTTCCAGTCCCGAGCGCTCCAGTCAAGTCAGCGAACGACGCGAGCAAGCCGACGAATACCGACCCTAGGATGGTAATGATTGGAATGTATTTTTCGAGTATTTTCTCCATCACTCGCGGGTCTCTCCTGAATCCGGGGATTTGCAGCCCGCTGTTTTGAAGCTGTGCTGCAACGTCGCGCGGGCCCATTCCAGTAGTTTCAATCCAGAATCTTCCGAATATGACACAAAGTATTACGAGGAATATCGTGTACGTGAAAATGTGAATCCACTCAGGCACTATCACTGTGCCAATATACGGAAAGTTGAGCACATGGTTCGTGAAAAACATTGAGAAATACGTTTGGTATCCTACTGCAAGCGGGTTGAAAAACCTCGGAGTCAAGAAGTACAGTATTCCTCCGTTCACTCCTTGAGTGGCACTGTCTATTTGCACGAACAATTTGACTACATCCGCGCCTCCAACGTAGAACGACGCGTTTTGAAGTGCTCGCGTCCACAACTGCAAGTTGAGCAACAGCGCGCTGGCGAGAATGACTGGAATGTTAGAAACGTACATGAGCTTTATCGGGTACCTACCACCAAAGCCTCGCGCGCGTTCGAACGCGAGAGGAATTTCTACTTTCATTCCCTCCGCGTACGTTACCACTAGGAACACTATAATCGTGAAAATAATCGGCAGCAATGCGATTATCGCGTTGGGGATGGAGTCAGCGCCTCCTTGCGCGAGGTTGTAAAATACTGTCTGTTGTTCCGCTATTCCCCCTCCGTACCCCGTGATTATGGCGATTGTTCCCATTACTACTGCGAGCGATACTCCTGCTGCGATGAACAAGCTTATGCCGCTTCCCAAGCCGTACCTTGAAACTATCTCGTCCATGTACAGCAGTATTATCGAGCCGATTGCAAGCTGCATTACTACTAAGATTTGCGTGAACGTAAAGCTTCCAAGCAACGGCAGCGTGCTCGTGCCTGCAAAGCCCATTGGCATTACGTTTCCAGACATTACATACATTGCTGACTCGAAAAAGCACAAGAGCAGCGCGAGCAGCTTCTGCGCTCCTTGGAACGTCTTCTTCTGCTCCGGGTCCTTCATGTCAATGTCTATTATTTTTGCTCCAACGAACAACTGGAGGAAGATTGACGCTAAAATAATCGGGCCTATTCCTACTGTAATCAAGCTTCCTACTTTGCTTGCGAGAATAAGCTGGAGGAAATCGTTCTGGCCTCCCTTGCTCACTATAGCGCCCACTGGCTCTACGTGATACATTACAAAGAAGATGATGAGCGCTGCGAGCGTCCAAATTACTTTCTCGTTCAAAGGAGGCTTTCGCACAGGCTGCTTCACTTCAGGCAGAAAGCGGATGATTGGCTTTAGAAATTCAAGCCGCATTTTTCTCACCGTTAATGCGCGCTTCTCCGCCAGCCTGTTTTATTTTTTCAACCGCATTCTTGGAAAATGCTTTGGCTTTTACAACGACTGGCTCGCTAATTTTTCCGCTTCCAAGAATTTTTCCCTCGAAATCAAAAAAGTATTTTCCTTCTTTCTCTTTTATCTTTCCGTTTTCAATTTTGCGCGTGATGTCCCCCAAGTTCAGCACTTCTACGTGCTCCTTGTTTATCGGCGCGAATCCGTGAACTCCGAAGTGGTCAAGCTTTACCATGCGGGACCACTTGTGCTTGTGGCCGCCACCGAAGCCTTTTCCTCCCTTGCTTCCTTTGCCTCTTCGGTTTTTTGCGTTGCCTCCGCCGTGCGACCTGCTTCCCAAATATTTTCTGCTTCTTTTTCTATGCCTTCTGACCATAATTTTTCACCACTGCGACTCACATCATTCTTTCTAGCAACGCGTTTATGCCCGCGCCCCTCGACCCCAAAGCTCCTCTGGGGAAAGCCAGTTTTATGCTTCCAAACCCCTTGCTTGGAGGGTTTAACCTGAAAACTTTTTTAAGCCCAACTCCTTCAAGGCTGCATTCCGACGCGATAAGTTTTCCAGCAAGTTCTGAAAACGATTCAAATCCCTTTTCCTTGAGAGTTTCAACAGTCACTCTCGCGTCTCCCGGCAGCCGTCCTCTTTTTTCAAGAAGCTTCGCCAGCGTCTTCTGCTCGACTTCGCCCCACGTAATATAATCCTTGCACCTCTGAATCATCCCTTTCGTCTGCGGAGATTCGTCCGCGAGGCTGCAGTGGTTCACGCGAGTCAAGCAAAGCATTTTCATAGTGTCTTCCACTTCCCTTCTTATGCCCGTGCAGCCGCGTATGCGCACCAGCACCAGCTTCTTTTGGCAGCAGTCTCGCGAAGTAGCTCGACTGCTTCTAGCAAACCCTGCGTCGCTTTTCGGGTTTGCTATCGTTTCAACGTTTTTCTTCTTTGCAACCATTCAAACCAACTCTTTATAACCCTTCTCACGCCGGACTCTCTTTAACTTCCTTTTTTTCTCCAAGCGCAGTCTCCCAGTCCCCCGTATACCTCATCTTGTTCAACGAGTCGAGCGCGTTGATTACTGCCATTGCCATGTTGTAAACGCTTTTCGTCCTGCCTCTTGAAAAACTCCACACGTCCTTCACTCCAGCGAGTTCAAGCGTTTTGCGCGCTATCTCGTTCGCGACAATGCCCACTCCCCTCGGCGCGGGCTTAAGTTCTATTTTAACGCTTCCGTTTTTTCCAACGACTTTAATCGGCACAGTGTGCCTCGTGTTGCAACTGCATTCCCAAGACCCGCAACTTAGCGGCACTCGAATAATGTTTCTCTTCGCAGAGCCTATCGCGCTTTCTATCGCTGGTTTTGCCTCGTCAGCCTTTCCGAACCCCACTCCGACGTGGCCGTTTCCATCCCCTACGATCATGACTGCGCGGAACTTCATTTTTCTCCCGCAATCCGTCATTCTCTGCGTTGTAGAAACTTGAATCAGCTCTTCCTTCAAGTTCGGAAGCAGCGCGTCAACAATCTGGTACTCCAGTATCGGCTTGCCCATTTCAAAAATTTCTTCAATAGAAACTATTTCCTTGTTTTGGACTTTCCTGCCTATCTCCGTTCTTGGAACCCAAGGCGCTTTCTCTTCCTTTTCCCTATCCCTTCTAAAGTTCATCTTCAAACACCTTTTGAAACTATCTTCTTTTTCGCTTCTTCAACAAGTGACGGAATTTTTTCCGGGTCAACTCCAGCCTTCAAGCAGGCTGAAAACTTTTTCTCGTACTCCGGCTTTCCCTTCAACTGCGAAGCGTATGCCGCAATGTGCGCTCCATTCAGCCTCTCTTCGTCAAACAAGTTTTCCCCGTGCGGAATGTCCACTCCCGCGTCAAGCGCTCCTTTCAGCGCAGCGAACACGAGCGCGCCTTTCGAAGGCGTGTGCAGGCCAACATCAAGAACCGCTTTCCCAATTCCCTTCTTTTTCGCCTTCAAGCCAGCAAGCAATCCAGTCAAGTACGCGGTCGGAGTGTTCTTGTTCATCTTCCACCCGTACTCGCCCAACTCTTCAGATGTTGCAGTCGCAAGCACGCTGTCCCCTTTTTCCTCGAACTCGGCGAACTGCACGCGCACGTGCTTCAAGCTCTTGCGCACTACCATGCGCACTCCCGCGCTTGCCAGCGCGAGCCTCTTCCTGTAATTCGTCAATCCCTTTCTTCTCCTTTTGAAAGGAACGTCGTACGTTGCACCTGTTGCTTTTGCCATACCAATCAACTTCTCTTTTTAATCAAATTATTTTCAGCCAAGTAAGTGATAAGCTGTGCCTTCGCTTTGAACGCCCTGCCCTTCACCATCATGTAAACATTCCTGAACGTCCCCTGCCCTTCAAGCAGTTTTTTCTCGCGCAATTCATTCAACAACTTCCTCTGCGCCCTTACTTTCTTCATCCAAATTTCTTTCCTCGAAATCCTGCTGTACTTCGTTCCCTTCCTGCTTCCAATTCCCCTGCGCCTCCCGCTTTTCTTTTGCGCGTCCTTCACCCTCGCTTTCCCGCGCGAAATTCCCCTTGCTTGAACAACTGCAATTACTCCCTGCCCGATAAGCGCGCGCACGTCGTCGCGAGTAAGCGCTTCGCCTGCCTTCTTCACATGGTTCGGGTCAATGCGAATCCTGCTCTCGCCAACCCCAAGAATATCAGAAGCCACCCTCTTAACCATTTTCAAACTCATCAAACAACACCTTAAAACAGTTTCGAGTTTTGCAGTTTCGGAGTTTCGAACTGCTGAAACTCCAAAACTTTCAAACCCAATAACTCCTAAACTTCAAAACCCCATAAACAAAACTACTGCAAAACCATTTCTACGCGTTTAATATCTTCAAGTTCTTTTTTTTCGCTTCAGCGATTATCTCCAGCCTCTTTTTTCCGCCGACGCTTGAAGCTACCATTACTGCGTGCTTTTCGCTTTCAAGATTTTTCAATTCCGCAATATTGTGAACCCTGCACTCGACAAACCCAGACGGGTGGACTCCCCTAATGTCCCTCGAGTTTCTCCAGCCGATGCTCGGAATAGGGCCTGCTGCTTTCTTCTGCTCGCGCTGCTTGTTGTCAATGCCTCTCGGCCTGCGCCACACGTCCTTCACGCTCTTCATGTCAGGCCTTCCGCAGTTCGACCTCTTGAAGTGCGGCCTTTTCTTTTTTCTCGCAGCCAGTTTTTTGACATTCATCATCATTACCACCATAATACTGATTTTGAGTTTTGTAGTTTCGGAGTTTTGAACTGCTCTCGAAACTTCTTTACTCTTCCACTACATACACTCCGTCTTGAAACACTCTCGAGTCCCTTTTCGTTATTCTCGTCGCGGTCTTCATGTTCGCTATTGTTTGGCTCACGTGCTCCTTGTCCACTCCCGTAATGGTTATTTCCGCGCCTTTAGCCTGCACTTTCGTTTCGCCGATTATTTTAGACTCGCGCGGCTTTTTTTCTCCCAAAAAGTTTTTCACTAAAACAACTTTCCCTTTCACTTCAACTGAAATCGGAAAGTGCGAGTAAATGACAGTCATTTTTTTAGTGTAACCCTCGCTCACTCCCTTCAGCAAGCTTTTTATCACCGACGTTACCGTCGTTGCAATGCTTTCTGTTGGGGCAGTCACTTCAATTCCCGCCTCTTTCTTTTCGAGTTTCAATCCTTTGGCTGGGAAAACCCTGCTCGCGCTTCCAAGCTTTCCTTTCACTTGGACGCTGTTCCCGTCCACCACTGAAACCGTTACTCCGTTTGGAACTTCAATCATTTCACTCAACTCTCTCAATAAATAAACGCGAGCAGCCTTCCTCCAATCTTCCTCTTTTTCGCTTCAGAGTTCGTCATTACTCCTTGCGACGTTGAAACTACGAGCATTCCGTAACCCCTGCTGGGAATAAACCTCTGCTCCCACTTTGCCCACTCGCTTGCCTTCACGTTGAACCTGGGCTTCACTACTCCACAGCTGTTTATCGCGCCGAGTTCCTTCAACAAGAAAAACCCGCTTTTTCCGTCGTCAACGTACTCGAATTCCCCAATGTAGCTGTTCGCCTGGAACAAGTTCAACACTTCGCGAATGAGTTTCGAAGCAGGCTTTACAGTGCACTTGTTCTGCCCAACCAGTTTGTGCGTCTTAATCGTGTTCAATGCATCTGACAATGGATCGTTAGCCATTCAAACCACCTTAATCAATACTTCCTGAAACCAATCTGTTCCCCGACTTCCCTGAAGCAACGCCTGCAAATTCTCAAGTTGTACGACCTTACAAGACCTCTCGCGTTCCCGCAGAAACGGCATTTTCTCCCGCCTTTGCCCTTATAGCGCGTCCACAGTTTTTTCATCGCGCTCGGTTTTTTCCTCTTCTCTCCACCAGCCATCAAAATCAACTCTCAAAACTTCACTCGCTAACAACCTTGAAAGCCTGCTCTGCCAACGCAATTCCTTCCTCGCGCGCCACGCGGTGCGCTTTCCCAATGCGCGACGTCATCCTGCGCCTGTCCCGCACTCTCGCGCCTCTCCTTGAAAGCGTTACGCAAACGTCAAACCCAAGCACTCCAATTTTCGGGTTGTACTTCGCGCCAGGAAAGTCAATGTACTCCTTCACTCCGAACGAAAAATTTCCTCTCTCATCGAAAGACCTTCTTGAAACCTTGTTGTCCGCAGCTTCAAGCGCTTTCCTCAAAAACTCTTCAGCCAATTTCCCCCGCATAGTCACCTTGACTCCAATCGGGTCCCCTTTCTTTATCCTGAACACAGGGTTTCGCATCCTCGAAAAAGTCGTCACCGGCTTTCTGCCAGTAAGCACTTTAAGGAGTTCCCTCGCGTTTTCAAGAGGCTGGCCGGACTGTCCAACCCCAAGGTTAACCGTAACCTTTTCGACTCTTATTTCACGCATTTTGTTTCCGTTTTCGCTCATTTCAACCAACTTTTAAAACAACTTTTTTCCCAGTTTCGCTTTCCACTGCGAACTTTCACAACTTCAAACAACTATTTTTTCTTTCAACTTTTTTACTGCAGTTCGTTTCCAACCACGAACAAGTACTTCAATACCGTCATGAACTCTCCATTCTCGGATTTCATTTTCGCTTCAGCGTCCCTCGTTGCAGTTCCCGGAGTTACTTCAACAAGCTCTGCGACGACTCCAGCGTGCGTTCCTTTCGTGACAAAGCACTTCGCGCCTTTTTCTATCTTCAAGGCTTCAAGCACTTTTCCTTCCGGAACAGAAATTTTCAGCGTCGTCCCAGTCGCGTGCTGTTCGTTGCTCAACAGCGTCCTGCCGTCGTGAAGCGCCAACTGCGTTTTTCCTTTTTTCACTGTCTGCTTTCCAAGCAGCTTGCACAACTTGTACTTCGTCTGCTCTTTTCCAACTTCATTAAGCAAAATTCTCGACTTCGAATCCACAAGCACGCGGTAACTCTTTCCCGCTTTTGGAATGCTCACGACGTCCATCAATCCTATTGGAAAACGCGGTTCTTTCACAACTCTCCCGTCTACAATCACGTCACCGCGCGCGACTATTTTTTCAGCTTCCCTCGACGTCCCCGTCAGCTTGAGCACGTCCCTCAAAATGCTTACGAGCGAAACGCTTTCATTTCCCGCATGCGGGCCAGGCTTTGGCTTCGAAACCCACTTTGAAGTTTTCCTCTTGACCGGCATCGCCCTCGGCGCTGCAAGCCTCTTCAAACGCGTGCTTCCACTTTTTCTTCCCATGAACACCACCAATACTCTTCCAGTTTTGACTTGTTCCGACTTGCATTGACTTGTTTTGAAGTCTTCAGTTTTGCATTATTGCTTGCTTTTCGCTGCTCGCTCGAGCACTTGTTTTCTTTCCTTGTCGTTCATATCCGCTTCAACGAGCAGCAGGTTTGAAGCGTCTACCGGAATCAACTGTTCTTCTCCCTTTGCTTTTTTCACGACGATTCCTTCAATGAACACTTTCAAGTCGTTCAAGCTCACGCGCGACACTTTCCCGTTCTTGCCCTTGTTTTTTCCGCGCATTACTTTCACAGTGTCGCCCTTGCGCACTGCCAAGCTCCTCTTTTTCGTGTTTAGCTTCGCGCGCAGTTCCTTGCTCACGTGAACGCAAACCATTCCCTGCCTCTCGTGCAGCGGCGCGTCGTAGACCGCTTTCCTTTGTTTTCTCGGCTGTGAACTCACCATCATCAACTCCAACTTATACTACTGCCGCGGCGATTGCAGCTACTTTCGGAAACCTTTCAGCAACTTCCCTTGCTATCGCCCCTTTGATTTCAGTTCCCTTCGGCAACCCGTCTTCATCTATCAATATAACTGCGTTGTCCTCGAACTGGACGCGCAACCCGTTCGGCCTCATGAATTCTTTCCTCTGCCTCACTATGACTGCGCGTTCTACTTTCTTCACCATCTGTGGAGTCCCCTTCTTTACCGCAACTATAATGATGCTGCCTATTCCAGCGCTCGGAACTCTCTTCCTGCGCGCTTTCGCCCTGATCAAGCCAATAATCTGGACTATCTTCGCGCCGCTGTTGTCGTCGCAAAGCATGCGCGACCCGACCTGCAAGCCCCTCGTAATATGCGTTCCCAAACCCTTCATGCAAACCAACATCCGTTTTTTTCTACTCTTTCTTCTTCGCCAATATTTTCACTACCGTCCACGCTTTCGTCTTGCTTATCTTCCTGCATTCTGCGATTTGAACTTCATCCCCAGTCTGCGCGTGAACACAGTCCGGGTTGTGCGCTGAAATGCGCGAAGTCGTCCTCGAATACCTTTCGTACTTCGGAACTTTCCTCACGAGCTGCCTTTCAATAACCACTGTGCGCTTTCCCTTGTCGCTTACTACCTTCCCTTCAATAACCGCGCCGCGCGTGGGCAAACGCCCGTGAATAAAACAATGCTCGTCAACACAATCAACCATAATCATCACCATAAACGTTTCGAGTTTAGAAGTTTTGAGTTTCGGATTTTCAGTATTGTCTTCCAACCTCACTCTACAATTCATTTTTCTTTTCCAATGCTTCTCCACAGTTTCTTCGGCCGTTCTTCGGGCGCGAAAGCGATTTTTTCTCCGTTCACGACTGCTTTTTTTCCGTCCGGCAAAACAAATTCAAACACGCACGCTTTTTTCGGAACGCGTTTTTCCTTGTCTCCAGCTTCAAACACGAGCATATTTTTCGTCTCGTCAACAATCATTCCCTTGATTCCAACGAATTGCTTCACGTTGCTTTCAACAACGCGCGCGTGCAATCCGATAAGCTCGTGCATAAGCAAACTCTGCTCGTCCAACAAATCAATCACCACAAGGCGTCTTGGGTGAAACCAACGGTTCCCTATATTTCGGCGATCCGAAATATGGGCCGGAAATCGGTTCGCCGATTTCCCGGTCCGCCGAAACCCCTGGGTTCATCCCCCCTTCCTACGACGCTTTTTTTTTCTCAACGGACTGCAATGATCTTTTCGTCGTACCCGAGTGCAACCAAAGCTTTCTTGACTTTGTTGCGCTGTTCTCCTTGGAGAATGATTACCCCTTCCTTCGCGGTCCCGCCGCAAGCGAGCCTGTGCTTGAGTTCTTTCGCGAGCTTTTCAAGCTTCGGCTCGTCCACGCCTTCAACGATGGTAACCAGCTTCCCGAACCTTTTCTTCGTCGAGTACACTTTGATTTGCTGCACTCCTTCCTTCTCGAGCGCCTCGCAGGCGCAGAGTTCCTTCAGCAACCCGCACTTCGAACAAATCGCTTCCATTTTTTTCACGCACCTCCAAATTTTGCGAACGTTAAACTTCGCCTATCTCGGCGATTCCCTTGCTTACTTTAGCTTCAGGCTTTTTTTCAAGCGCTACGGTTTTCTCAACTGCTGCTGCGGGCTTTTTTTCCTCAACAATAGTTTTCCCTTCAGCCTGCTTTTTTTCCCCGACTTTTTTTTCTGCAGCCGGTTCCTTTTTCTTTTCAGGTTTTTCTTCAACGGTTTTTTCCTTTGCTTTTCCAGTTTCTATTTTCTTCAAATCCACTTCGCGCATTTGCGCGACAGTGTGTATTCTTGCAATCGTCCTGCGCAATTCTTTTATCCTGCCCGGGTTCGTTGCTTTTCCTCCAGCTGCAACTATTCCCTTCTCGGCGTTCAACTCGTTCGACAATTCGACGAGCCTTGCCTTGAGCGTCGGCGCATCCATTTCATTAATGTCTTTCATTCTCAATACTGCCATTCTATTCAACTCTTGTTTTCTACAATTTCACTTCGTCAACTTCAGCTGCTGAAATGACTTTCGGCAACTCTATTTTCTTTATTTCCCCCTTGTCTGGGAAAATTGTTCCCGGAGGCACTATGCGCACGAGCACTCCTATCGCACCGCTTTTCGGGTACGCTGTCACGTGCGACCGCCTCACTAATCTTGCAGGCTCTCCTGCTTTAGGAATGTACCCTGCAACTACGCGCAGGCTTTTGCTCCTGCCTCCTTTCGCAGCGATTTTTCCGCTCGCCACTATCTCCGCGCCCATCGCGCCGGCATCCATCACTGTCTTGAGCGACGCGTGAAGCATTCGCCTAACGTTTTTTCCCATTTCAATGAGCTTCACTACTTTTTTTGCAACAAGCCTTGGCTCCAAGTCCGCGTTCCTAACGTCCACGACGCTAATCTGCGGGTTGTCTATCCCGAATTCTTTTTGCACTGCGTCAGTCAAGTCCCTGATTGTTTTCCCTTTTCTTCCAATAACTTTTCCAGGCGTTGTAACCTCGACTGCAATTCTCGTAACCATGGGCGTTCTCTGAATGTCAACTTTCGAAAACCCAGC
This sequence comes from Microcaldota archaeon, assembly GCA_016212395.1. Taxonomy (GTDB): domain Archaea; phylum Micrarchaeota; class Micrarchaeia; order Burarchaeales; family JACRGF01; genus JACRGF01. Next base: position 50,804 of record JACRGF010000048.1, on the reverse strand, counting down.
CCTGTCCAACTCGTGCTCCAAAAAAGTTGCAACTCTGTACCTTGCAATCGCGTCCTCGATAAACTTTTTCTCTACAGCCATTCAAAACCACCAAAACAATTCAAAACCACTTCAAACAAAACCACAAAAATCCTAAACTCCAAAACTTCTAAACTTCACAACCCATCCATTACGCGGGTATCGGAATTTTCTTCGGATCAACAGTTTGCTTGTTTTCTTCCTTCTTCACTTCCTCTGCTTCCTTTTTCTTCTCTTCCTTCTTCCTCTTTTTCGCTTCTTTTTTTTCTTCAAGATTTTTCTTCTCGTCAGCGCTCAATTCCTTCTTCTTGATTTTCGCGCCAAGCATTTCGCGCACAACAACTTCAACTCTCGCAGTCTCGTAGTACGCGCGCGACTGCCTTCCCTTCGATTGCATGCGCGGGTACGTTGCCTGCTTGTTTGCAGACGCGTGCACTATTTTCAGCGCTTCATACAATCCTTTGAACGAAGCGTTCGCCTGCGCATTCTGGACGACTTTCAACACCATCTTCGCAGCCTTCCACGGGTACCTTCCTTTTTTTCCGCCGAGTTCCCTGCGGTGGCCGAGCTTCTTGTTAAACTTTTTGTATTTGATAGCGCGTTTTCCTTCGCTCGCGCTTTCAAGCAGTTCGAGCGCGTCGTCAATCATTTTTCCCTTGATGTTAGCGCACACTTGCGACAAGTCCTTGTAGGACGCGTCCAAATTGTATGCTTGCGCGCGCGCAGTTTTCAACTGCTTGTTTTCCTGTGCGTATGAATAATCGTATTCCGGCATTGTTACACCTTACTTTAACGGAATGAATTTCGAGCCTCTCGTTGCTCCAACTCCAGGGCCAGAGTGCGCTACTCTTCCCGTCGTGTGGGAAAATTCCCCGAGCCTCTTTCCAACCATTTCTTCCTTCAACTGCACTACCTTGAACTCTTTCCCGTTGTGAATGCCAAACTTTAACCCCACCCAGTCAGGCAAAATGACTGCATTGCGGTAATGCGTCTTGATCACTTTGTCTTTCTTCGCTGCCGCAGCGTCCTTAACTTTCTTGACTATCCTCAACAACTTCTTGTAGTTCGGGTTCGCTCTCTTCAACGCCCTCCTCGCCCTTGACTTCAGCAAGCTTGCGAACTCGTCGAGAGTCAGCGTCTTCAACTCTTCAATCGTTTTTCCCCTGAACGTAAACTTTCTTGCCATTCAACAACCTCTTTACAAACTCGTTCCCTGCTCTTTCTTCAGCAAGTCTTTAGCTGCAGACGACCTTCCCGTAGACCTTGCAGCCAAGTGGCCAACTTTCCTTCCAGGCGGAGTCCCACGCGCAACGCATGACGATCTTCCCCTGTGGTGTTCCTTTCCTCCGAACGGGTGGGACACTGCATTCATTGCAACTCCCCTCACGTCCGGCCAGTTCAAGTTGCGCGCTCTCATCGCGTAATGCTTTTTCCCAGCAGTGGCAAAAGGCAGTTCGCCTCTCCCGCCGCCGCTTACAACGCCGATTTGAGCCCTGCAACGCGAATCCAATTCTTTAACACTGCGAGAAGGAAGCTTTACCCTCACCATGTCCCCTTCCCTTCCAACAACAAATGCGCACGAGCCAGACGCCCTGACTAATTTCCCGCCGTCGCCAGGAGTGCACTCCAAACCATAAATTGGCGCGCCGTCTGGAATAGCGGACAAAGGCAACACGTTCCCTTTGCCCAAATCAGCAGCAGCGCCGACTTCAATAACATCACCAACTTTCATTCCCTCGGGAGCGAGAAGCAATCTCTTCTCATTATTCTCAAAACGAACGTCCATGAGCAACCCACTGCGCGCCGGGTCGTCAACAAAACCAACGACTTCCCCCCGCAGCTTGCTGTTCTTTTCAATCTCGTCGTACTCGCGGTACTCAAGTTCAACCTTGAACCTGTGAGAGGGCCTCGCGTAAGCAGGCGAACCCTTTCCAGACCTCTGCTGAATCAACGGCTTTCCCATAATTCACACCAACTTAACCCATTCGATTTCAAACAAAAACATAAAACGTTTCGACTCTGTGGTTCTGCAGTTGTTTTGACTGTTTGTTTTCTCACTTCATTTACGCTATTTTCAACTTTGCTGCAATATCATCTGCTTTGAACGGAGGCTTTAATTTCACGAACGCCTTTTTCTTGTTCGTCGTAGTGTTAAGCACAGTAACTTTCGCGACTTTCACTCCGAACCTCTGCTCCACTTCATCCTTCACGTCCTTCTTCGTCGCGTTCGCTTCCACTATGAAAATAATCTTGTTCTGCAACTCTATCAAGCCAATTGCTTTTTCAGTCGTGATCGGATACAACAACACCATTCGTTTACACCTTTTACACTTTCAATTTTCCCAACGCATTCTTGCTCCATACTGTTAATCTTCCAGCGTGCGTTCCAGGCGCGAGCAGTTCAGCAGTTATTTTTTCTGCGAGTGCAACGTCCACTCCGCAAATGTTTTTCGCGCTCTTCAAAATCCCGTTGTCTTCACCAACGATTATGAGCACGCTTTTCCTCTGCCTGCTTCCTCCTCTCCTGTTCGCTGCAACTCCGCTCGCGTGCCTTCTTGCTTCAGATTTTTTCAAGTCAGCTCCGAGCCCGAGCGCGTTCAACGCTTTCAAAACTTCTTCAGTCTTCTTCAATCCTTCCAAAGAATTTTCAACTATCAACGGAAACTGTTTCGTCTCGTCTATCTCGTGGCCCCGCGCTTTCACCAAGTCCAGCCTTACTGTCGCCGAGATAGCGCTTCTCACTGCCTTCGCCCACTCTTTCGCATTAATTTTCTCTATAAGCACCTTGTCAACTTTCGGAGGGTGCGTCCTCCTTCCCCCTACTGCGAACGGGATTCTCCTCACTTTCCCGAACCCTCCCTTCGGCAACACTGTCCTCGGCAAACGCGAAATACCATGGTTTTTTATTGAACCGTAATCCTCTTTTCTTCCCCTGTAACGTGCGCTCGTCTGCAATCCAGCCCACCTGTAGCAACTCTTCGGCTGTTTCGTCCTCGTCTGCTCTGCCACTACTGCCCTTCGAATCAAGTCCTTCCTGTACTCCTCATCAAACTGCTTAGGCAATTCAACAGAACCAACGACTCCGCCGTTCAAATCAAAAACAATAGCATTCATTTATCTACACCCGTTACCCCTGCTTGCTTTCCAAAGAAACATAGTTTATCTGCGGCTTTTTCCCTTCATTCGTTCTCCTCGCAGCTTTCCTCAATCTCACAATCCTCTTCACAGGCCCGCCCACTGACCCTTTTACTATAATATAGGGGTTTTTCACCAGCCCGTAGCCCGGGAAACCGCCTTTCGCGTTTATTTCAGCCGGGTTTTCGCCAATTTTCATCACTCTCTTGTTGATTTCAGTTCGAACGTGATAACCCATTTGCCCAGCCATTGGCACGGTGTACATTACTTTCGCCGGGTGCCACGGCCCGAGCGTTCCAACGTGCCTTCTCTTCCCGCTTGCTTTCCTCCTCTGCATGTTCACTCCAAAGCGTTTCACGGCACCCTGCCAGCCTTTCCCTCGCGTTACAGAACAAGCGTCAACAAACTCGCCTTCCTTGAAAACATCTCCAGCCTTCAACTCTTTCCCAAGCACTCCAGCACAGTAATCCAACTTTGCCTTCACGTCGCTCCCGCCAACTCCGACTTCCATTTTGTCTTCGCTCTTTTTCCCAAAACCAGTTTTTCCAGCGTTCGCTGCGACGAGCAAGCAAACATCAACAACATCCGCACTCGCCTTTATTTTTTCAATCCCGCCATTCTTCTTCACGCCGAGTTTTTTCAAAAGTTTCTCATCCCCGTCGTAAGCGTCTACACTCACTTGCCTTCCGCCGTACGCTTTCCTATACGCGCGCACTCCGTAGACAGTCACTGGAGGAACTTCCAAAACAGTAACAGGAACAGCAACCTCTAAATTCTTCGTCGGAGAATCAGAATCGTCAACCATTAAAATGTGCGTCATTCCAGCCTTGTAGCCCGCAATGCTCAAAGGCGTCACTTCCTTCACTTTCGGCCAGAACTTTATTCTCGGCGTCTGCTTTCCAGCCCGCTTTCTAGGCCAGAACGCCATTGAACCATGCCTTGGCTTGTTAATCTTGCCCATTCAAACACCAATCGTCTACTGTCTTGAGTCCTGTGTCTTGAAGACGAACGCAACTGAAATGAAATAAGCTATCCTAACAAAACACGAAAAAAAATCTCGCGCTCTAGAAAGCAAATTGCTTTTCATTCTCGTCTCTCGCTCGTAGTCGACTCGCGTCGACTTCGCTCGCAATACCTTGTATTGCTTGCTCGTGTGTGCACAACCGGCCGCACCACCTTTATGGCGTGCGAAACCATTTTTCATTCAGAAAAATTGGTGCATCGACAAGCCCGCAGGCTTGTCGAGTATTCGTTCGAATGAGACCGCGCTCTTCGAACGAATCTGATTTGTGCATACGAACAAAAGCAAACAATTTTTATGCACGAAAGGGTTTAAAAGGGTTACAGTTTTCTTTTCCTTATTTTTCCGCCTTTTCTCTCCAGTGCTGTTTAAATACTCCAAAACCCATAATATATTCATGGCTTCAGCTGGAAGAGCGCGTGTGGAAAAGCGTATTTCCAAAGCAAGCGATCCTATTTCCGCCGAGCCGTTGGCAGGCAGGCGCGCTCGCGCAGTGCAAACTCCTGACTTTTCACACACTACTCTCGCTGCTTTAAAGAAAGATGCTTTAACCTCGAAAGGCGCAGAGTTCAAGCAAATCATTTCAGAATTGGAACGCCGAGCGCTTGACAAGCCGAAAGGAACAGCTGGAAAAATTCTGCGCGAACTCGCTGGAAAAGTAAAGCCTGCTCAGAGAAAACTCGTGCTCGCAGCAATAGAACGAATAGACGCAACATGCTTCGTGATCTCAAAATTAATCAGACTAGAAGCAGAACCCGCACAAGCAAGTGGTGTTCCAGCGCAAGACGAACGTGCTCCAATTCTTTCTGCTTCTCTCGGAGTTCAAGAACAACCTGCTGAAGCTCGAGGGCAAGCGCCTCTTATTGTTCAAGGAGAATTCACACTCCCTGTTCATACTTCTCTCAGAGAAACGCCTGCTGCACCTTCAGGAGTTTTAGATTTAAGTCAACTCGCAGCTTCAAGCGCTCGTGCAGTTCCTCTTCCACTTTCTAAAGTTGAAGCTCCAAGAGTTTCAAGACAGAAATTTCTTTTCCCGCTTTTGTTCGCTTCAGCGCTCGCGTTGGTTGCAGTTGCAGCAGTAATAAACACGATTCCATCCATAATTTATTTCACTTCAAAACCGCCTGCAGTTTCTCACGTCGAGAAAAAGCCTGCGTTGCCTAAGTTGAGGAGACTCGAACCGTTCGTTTCTTTGCCTGCAACACTTGGCACTGTTGAACCTGTGCAAGCTCCTCCTGTTGAAGTGCAAAGCGGAGAACCTCCAGTTGAAGGAGAGCGCCTGCAAGCATTGCCTGCTGGAAGGCCAGCTGGTGAAACAGAACAGCCTGCAGTTGGCAGAGCATCAACCACTATAGCTTCTCGCCCTTCACAGCCTGAAGGTGGCGCAGCGCCTCCGAAGCCTAAAGACTCACTGCCTTTGACTCCAAAGGGTTTGCTTGATGCCGAACTGGTTAGGTTAATGGGCAGCGTTTCACCAGCTAATTATACTCTCCAAACTTTGCTTGATGCTGCGAGTGCTTTCGCGTTGAAGGCAATCACACGAGGCGTAAGCTTCGATGACGCGCGTTTAGCAATTGAAACGTTAACTCTTCAATTTGGCGACGAGCAAGTTTTCGAAACGCTTTCACAAGCAGACAGGGTTTACGTTGTTTCTTCTTTGCGCGCGACTGCAGAACGTGTTGCGAAAAAACATCCTGAAAATGCTGGGCTGCGTGATTTTGTTGATGGATTGAAAGAACTCGATGTGACTGCGCTCAAGCAGTCAGACGTTTATGATTACTCGACTGCTTTTGCAATCGCAGCCCGAAGTGCTGGCGTTGATTGGAGACTGATAGAAACGATTCTGCCTTCCTCGCGTTTTATTCAAGGCTTGGCAGCCTATGCTGTGAATGAAGCGCAAAGGCTGGAAGCGCAGGTGAGTGCCAGTGCACTGCAGCCTCAAGGCGTTGCAGCTTCAGGCAGAGAAACTAAAGATGAAAAACCTTCGTCAGCCCGTGACGCGCTCGCTGAAAAAACGGCTTTATTTTATGTTTACGGTTTTGTGCTCGACGCTGCAAAAACAATTGGAGGCATTGAGGATTACGAGCACAGAGAGCTTTTTTCAGCATTTGCTGGAAGGCTTTCTGCAGTTGATCCGAACAGGCTCTCCTTAAAAGATGCTTCAGAAATTTTAGTCGAGTACTGCTTGTTAATGCGCGAAGCAGGCAAAGACTGGAGTGAAATGGCGCAGTTCATGCCTCCATCAACTCGCTTTCCAATGCTCAATTATCAAGCACTCGCCGAGGCGAAGAAAAGAGTGAAATAAAAAAGAAAACAAATTAGCTGCAGCATTATTTTTTTTCTCGCATTGAAATAAACGTCTTGAATTTTTTTTCCTCTAATCGTTTTTTTTCTAAAGCATTTTTTTTCAATCGTTTTTTTTCTTTGAAGCAAGTTAATTTTTTTCCCTGTTTTTTCCTGTCGCGTGTTGCGCGTTGAATGCGAACGCTTTTAAATTTGTTTCAGCAAAAGTGTTTTTCTTCTTTGAACTGTTTTTAGTGAGACTGCAGTTCGATGAAACCTTTTTTCGAGGTGAGAATAATGGCGAAGGCGTATGTGAAGTTTGAGACTCCGAAAGATGTTGCGGACAAAGCATTTCAGGCAGTTGAAATGGCTCGCGACACTGGCAGGATTAGGAAGGGCGTGAACGAGGCGACTAAAATCATCGAGCGAGGGGAAGCGAAGCTTGTTGTAATCGCCGAGGACGTTGACCCTGAGGAAGTTGTAATGCACCTCCCGCTTATTTGCGGTGAGAAAGGCGCTCCTTTCGTGTACGTTCCAAGCAAGAACGAGCTCGGCAAGGCTGCGGGCTTGACTGTGCCGTGCGCTGCTATTGCGATAGAAAAGCCAGGCAATGCTTCTGAAGCTATAAACGAAATCGTGAAGAAAATTCCAGTCGGAGTGAAGAAAGCTTCTGTCGAGGCGCCTGTTGAAAAGACTGAAGCTCCTGCTGAAGGCGGCGAGGAGAAGAAGAAGAAGGCGAAAAAGCCTCGCGCTCCAAAAAAAGAAGCGCCGGCTGAAGAAAAGAAGGAATAAATAGAGTGTGATTATCTTGGTTGAGCCATCTCTCTCTGAAGTTGTTGAAGTGATTGGAAAGACAGGCATTTACGGTGAAGTGTACCAAGTCATGTGCAAAATCCTCGAAGGCAGGGACAAGGGCAGAGTAATCAGGCGGAACGTTAAAGGCCCGGTAAAGCGCGGGGACAAGATTTACCTGCTTGAGACAGAGCGTGAAGCCAAAATAATCAAGGCTCGTTAAACGGTGTATTCAAATGGATTGTTCTTTTTGCAAACAAGAATTTCCGCGTGGCACTGGCCTGCTTTTCGCGCGCAGGGACGGCACTATCCTAAAGTTCTGCTCTAACTCGTGCAAGAAAAACATGCTCGTGCTCAAGCGCGATCCTAAGTACCAGAAGTGGATTACGAAGAAAGTGAAGAAAAAGAAGTAAGGGGCTTTTTATGGAACAGACTTTTGTTTTGCTGAAGCCTGACGCGTTGAACAAGAAAATAATCGGGGAAGTAGTTTCACGCTTCGAGCGCAAAGGCTTGAAGATAGTTGGCTTGAAAATGATTCAGCTTACTGACGAGCTGTGCAAAGCGCACTACGCGCACCACGCGACTAAAAGCTTTTTCCCGGGCTTGAAAAAATTCGTGTGTTCAACACCCGTAGTGTGCATGGTTTTGGAAGGCAAAGACGCGGTGGAGGCAGTGCGCAAAATGTGCGGTGTAACCAATTCCCGCGAAGCAGCGCCCGGAACTATCCGAGGCGACTATTCGTTGAGCGTTCAAAGCAACATTATTCACGCGAGCGACTCGCTTGAAACAGCTTACAAGGAAATAGAGCGCTTTTTCTCTCCAAGCGAAGTGCACGAGTACACGCTCGAACTCGACAAAGTCGCTTACGCGGACGACGAGCGCGCGAACAGAAGCAAAATAAAGAAAAGATAAAAGAAACTTATTCTGCATTCGCACGCAAATAAAGAAAAAGCGAAAGACAACCAAGCACGCTTCTGCATCCTATTATTATTTTTTGCGTGTTGTTAATTACGCTTGGGGTTGGTTTGAATGATTTTGCCGAAACACGAGATTATTGCGCGAGGCTTGATACGCGATTTTTTGGGCGGCGTGCAGTTCCAGCCTTGCGGAGTGGACTTGACGCTCCAGAAAATCTTCCGTTTTTCCTCCCCTGGCAAAATTGATTTCGACAATTCCCAGCGCGTCTTGAGCGACTGCGAAGAATTGAAGTTTGACGCTAATGAAGAAGCGTTCCTTCCGAAAGGCGCTTACAAAGTTGTTTACAACGAGGTGGTGAAAATTCCGCTTGACTGCGCTGCGCTCGCGTTTCCCCGTTCGAGCCTGCTCCGCTGCGGAGTGGACGTGCACTGCGCAGTGTGGGATCCCGGCTACGAGGGCAGAAGCGAGTCTCTGTTGATAGTTGAAAACGAGAAAGGAATCACTTTGAAGAAAAACGCGCGCATCATCCAGCTCGTCTTTTTCTCTTTGCGCGAGGAAGCAAAGCACGCTTACGAAGGAAAATTCAAGGGAGAAAACTTGTAGTGCCAAAGGACAAAATCCAAAATTTTGTCCTGTTTGTAAATGAGAACCGCAGTTCGAATTTACAATACAAAAACAACTGCAAAACAAAGCAAACTTTTGGCACTGCAAAATAAGTTTTTGGTTTATGCATTATTTTTTTTTCCATTCCTACGTTGCTCGTTTTGCTTTTTTTTCGTTCGTGTGTGCGCCTTTTATTTGTTTTCGTAGTTAATGTTCGCCAGTTGTTGCAGGGTGTTTTTTTATGGCAGTCATTAGGCAGCCTATTGTTTCTGTTCTCGGGCACGTTGACCACGGCAAGACGAGCTTGCTCGACGCTATCCGCACTTCAAAGGTTGCGAGCAGGGAAGCTGGCGCTATCACCCAGCATATTGGCGCGAGCGAAGTGCCTTTCGATGTTATTACCGGCATTTGCGGGAATGCTTTGAAGGCGTTGAATATAGACGTGAAAATTCCAGGCTTGCTGTTCATCGACACTCCTGGGCACGAGGCGTTCGTGAACCTGCGCAAGCGAGGAGGGAGCATTGCGGACATTGCCATTCTTGTTGTGGACGTGGCGCAGGGCTTCCAGCCTCAGACGCTCGAGGCGCTCAGCATTTTGAAAGAGTACAAGACTCCTTTTGTTGTTGCGGCGAACAAGATTGATTTGGTGAACGGCTGGATTCCTTCGAAACACCTTTCTTTCCTCGAGAGTTTTTCAAAGCAGAACGCGCGCGTTCAGGAATTGTTTGAAGAGAAAATGTACCAATTGGTTGGGCGGTTGCACGAACTGGGTTTTGAAAGCGAGCGTTTCGACAGGGTGAATGATTTTACTAAGCAGATTCTCATCATTCCAGTTTCAGCAAAAACAGGTGAAGGCGTTTCGGAATTATTGCTTTACTTGACAGGCATTTCGCAGAAGTTTCTCGAACAGCAGCTGCGCACTGAAGTGAGCGGTCCCGGCAAGGGAAGCATTCTCGAGACAAGGGAAGAGCGCGGGCTCGGCAAAACTATCGACGTCATCCTTTACGACGGCACTATAAAAAAGAACGACATTATCGTCTTCGGGACTGTCGAGGGTTCTTCTTCAACTAAAGTGCGCGCGCTGTTGAAGCCAAAGCCTCTCGACGAAATGAGGGACCCGCGCGAAAAATTCAGTTACGCCGACGAAGTGCATGCTGCGAGCGGAGTGAAGATTTTCGCCCCAGGCTTGGACAGCGCGCTTCCAGGCTCGCCTCTCCTCGTGTCTTCAGGCAACGAAGAAGAACTAAAAGACAAAATAAAGTCTGAAATTGAAAGCATTCTCGTAAAACGCGATGCTTCCAAAGGCGTGCTGCTGAAAGCGGACACGCTCGGCTCTGTGGAAGCATTGACGCGCTTGATTGAAGCGCAAGGCATTCTCGTGAGGGAAGCGAGCATTGGCGCGGTCTCGAAGAAAGACGTTTCTGAAACAATTTCAATACGAAACGAAGACAAATTCTTAGGGGTTATTTTCGCGTTCAACGTTCCAGTGAACGAAGACGCGAGGCTCGAGCTTGAGAAAAACAAGATTCCGATTTTCGAGGAGAAAGTCGTTTACGCTTTGCTTGACGGCTATTCCGCGTGGCGCGAGCAGGAAAAGCAGAAGGAAAAAGAGACTGGCTTTGACATGCTCGCGCTTCCAGCGAAAATCCGCATTCTCCCGGACCACTGCTTCCGCGCATGCAAGCCCGCCATCTTCGGAGTTGAAATACTCAAGGGAAAGCTCAAGCAGTCTTCAGACATGGTGAACGAGCAAGGAGAATTCATCGGCACTGTGAAAGCGATTCAAAGCGACAAGGAAAGCGTGAAAGAAGCAAAAGCAGGCGAAAAGGTTGCTGTTTCAATGGACGAGCCAGTGTTCGGAAGAACAATCAAGGAAAACGATTTTCTTTACTCTAACATTTCAAGAGACCACGCGCGCCTGCTTCAGGAAAAATTCAGGCAGTACATCACGGAAGACGACTTGAAATTGCTTGAAGAAATTTTGAAGCTCACTGGAAAAAAGATTTTCTAGAAGAAAAAATGATTAGTTGCTCGTTACGTTCACGAAATTATCCGTTGCTTCCACCTTTATTTTTTTTTGTCCTGCGCTTGTCGAGACATTTCCCTGCAGTTCCCCGAGCGTTTGCGCGAACGCGTCTGAATAGCCTCCTGCGCTTGCAATGCGGAAACTCACTTCGTGCCCTGAAAACGTTATTGCCTGCGTTCCTTCAGGAATGTTCACGTAAATAGAGAGTTTCGCCGGCGGCCCCTGCACGTAAACTGCATCTGCAGATTCTGCTATTCTCTGCGCGGCGTACTTTGCGCCCGTCGTCCGCGCTTCGAGTTTTTCTTCAGTTGAGGCAGAGTTGACGTAAGCCCACACTGGCACTATCACGAGCAACAGCAGCCCTATCATAATCAAGTACTCTAAAGCAACCTGCCCTTTCATTCCAGCATGCCTCTTTATTTTTTTTCCATTCTCGCGCGCGCTATTCAATTTTGAGTGTTTCAAAGCAGCATGCTTCCTCAACTCTTTCACGTTCATTTTCAATCTCCCCTTTTTTTCTCTATTCGGTGTTCGGAGCGTACGTTCCGCTTATTACTCCAGAGTCAACGTGCGTTTCGCTGTAAGCAGTCGCGAAGCCTATTTCCACTGGCACGCTTCTGAAGCTTTGCCCAACGCTTCCGCTTAAGCTCGTTCCGCCTTGCATTTGGAACGACGCGCCTTCAGCAATCGGGAACGGAGGTTCAGGCGATGGGCTTGAGAGGAACGCGTTGTTCACTTTCACGTAATTTACTGTCACCGTCCCTCCTCCTTTGTTCACCAAGTTGAAGTTCGCTTTCCCTCCTGCTTCTATTCTCGCGTCTATTTTGAACGTTGCAGTCCCAATCGTTTGTTCTTGTTTTTGAAAAACGTTTTCAAGAGTTGAAAAAACCCCCAGGCTGTACAATACTCCAACCACTATGAGCACTGCTAGCGTCATCCACCCGTAGTTGAAAAGCATTTCAAGCGACGCCTGGCCTATCTTTTCCTTCATTCAAAAAACCTTTTGAAAACTTTGCGAGCGAACACGCGCGTTCAAATCTTCCCCTCTCCCTCTTCTCTCTCTTCAAAATCCCGTGAATCCTTTAAAGAACAGTGTAAGCGCATAATGAGTTCCGAGAAACACTGCCACTGCCGCGAACGCAAACATTGGCGCTTGCTTCAATCCTGCAGTTGCTTTCCCGTGCCTGATGAGCGCGAGCACGAGCGCGCTCAAAAACGACGTTACGAGCACTGTTGCTATTGCGAACGAGTAGAATTCTTCTGCGGAAATGGCGTTCTGCTTGTTGTACTTCGGCACGAAACCCCCCATGCCTGCTGTCGGAAGCTCGCCGCTCAACGCTATTTTGCTTGTAACCTTCTCGTTCACTTGCGCGTAGTAAACAGACGTTGCGAACAGCACCGGCGATGCTATTACTGTGCTGAACAATATGAATATCGTGTAAGTGAGCGTCGCGTTTTGTATTTCCCTGCGCAAGGCGGAAAGCTCGCGCAAGTCGCGCGCTATCTCGTTCAGCAACTGCGCCATTTGACCTCCGAGCTTGCTTCCTTCTATAAACATTTTAACAGTGCGCTTCAACTGGTTCGAGCGCACGCGCCCGCCCATCTCGGCGAACGCTTGGCTCATGCTCATTCCTCCGTAAGTTTTCGCGCTCGCAAGCCTTATCTCCTCCTCGAGCGGGCCGAATTCAGGGCGAGCGGACACGAGCACTGCATTTTCAACAGTCATTCCGGCGCGCACGTTTGCTGAAATCATTGAAATCGCGTCAGGCAAAACCTCATCTATTTTTTTCGCGCGAGAGTCCGCAATCATCGACACTATCAAGTAAAACATTGCAATGCCCAGCACGAAAAAGAACGCTGACACTGCAAGGCTGTATTCTACGGAAATGAAATTCCAAGCAATGAAAAACACGAGCACTGCAATGAGCAGCGCGCTCCACAGCATGAAGCCCGCGTATTTTTTTGCGGACGTGTCGAAATCCGCTTCTGCAAGCGTCTTGTCAAAGCTATCCAGCATGCTTTTCGGAGCTATCGCGCCAGTCACTGAAAGAAGCTTGTCAATCAATTCAACCATTTTTTCACACGCTCCCTAATCTATCACGGGCCTCCTGTTTTTGATGAAGTTCATGAAAAAAACGTTGAACAGCACTATCCCCACTATCGTCATGGGCAGAATTATTTTCGGAAACCCGACGCTCATGAAAGAAAGCAATATGATTGCAATGCTCAAACCGAGCGAAGGAATGACTCCAGTGCACATCATGTACGCCATTGTCCACGGGTTCAACTCCTGCCCGTACCTCCTAATATCATCCATTTTTTCCTTCGTCAAGTCATTCACTATCGCTTCCAACTCGTTCGTGACATCAGAGCCTGCAACCACTGCGTTCGAAACCTGCCACAGCACCCTGCGGAAATTCGGGGATGGATTCCGCTTGCTTGCTTCACCCAGCGCGACCATTTCCGCGACTCCCATGTCTATGCGTTCTACAATCCGCGCGAACTCCACTGACACTTCCCCGTAATCTTTTGTTACGCTCTGCATTGCCTGAAACAGCGTTACTCCAGAGCGCAGTTCTATGAGCATCTGCCTCATCGCGGGAATCAAGTTCGTGTCAAGCGCGCGCACTCTCTTGCGCGCAATCATTTTCGGGTACATCAACGCGGACAGGAAAGAAAATCCGCCTACTGCAACAGCTGCAATTGCCGCGAGCTCGTGCATTTGGCTTTTCGCAGCAAAACCAACCAGCTCCACGAGCGAGAAAAAAACTATTGCGTTCAGCGCTGCAGAAGCGAACGCTGCAGCGCAATAGTTTTTCGGAGCAAAATCAAAGCCTGCCTGGAACAAGTCCATCTTCAGGCTTAGAAACATCTTGCACAATAACGCGCCAACTCCAACCATCTGCCTTGAAATGCTTTCAAGCGCTTTCGGCGGAAGCAACGCCAAAGGAATCCTCATATTTTTACCCCTGCATCGCCAACATTTTTTTCTTCTCCAGCTTCTCTCGCGGAAATTATTTCTTCAGGCTTGCCTTTGTTTTTCACGACGTTCATCAACTTTTCCTTTTCCCTGTAATAACTCGCAATAACCGTCCCCACGCCGTTAACCCCTGAAATCTTGTTTTCAGCAACCCATTCCAGCACTGCCTCTTTTTCCTCCAAATCGTGAGCTATCTCTTTCGGGCTCATTCCGGAATACAACGCGAGCTCGTCAATAATCCTTTTGAATTCCCCTACTTTTTCAAGCGCGTCCTTGCGCGCGTTCCACTGGTAAAGCCTGTTGAGCGAAACGCCTGCGCCTTGCGGAACGAACTCCGCCACTTCCAGCACGCGACGCAAGCCAGTCCTCCTCTGCCTGTACTGCACGAGCACGAGGTGCACTGCAGACAACTGCGTTTCAGGCAAGCTTATCGGCGGAGTAATCATCCTGTTCTTCACCTGCTCCGCGTTGTCAGCGTGAATCGTCGAGTAAACGCTGTGCCCAGTATGCATTGCTTCAAACAGCACTTCAGCCTCGCGCTGCCTCCTGATTTCCCCTACGACGATTCGGTCAGGCCTCATGCGCAGGCTGTTCACCATCAAGTCAAGCATCGTCACTTCGCCTTTGCCTTCAGTGTTCGAAGAACGCGTTACGAGCGGAGTCCAGTGAAGAAAATCAGGCAAGTAAATTTCCCTCGTGTCCTCAATGGAAATAATCCGCTGGTTCGGAGGGCAGAACATCATGAGCGCGTTCAGCATGCTCGTCTTTCCGCTCGCAGTGCCTCCCGCCACGACGATGTTCAACTCGTACTGTATGCACAGCCACAGCAACGCCGCGACTTCAACGCTCAGCGTATTGCCCACGGGCGGAATGAGGCTTGCTATCGTCCACGGGTTGCGCGCAAATTTTCTAATCACGATGCAGCTTCCTTTTGCTGAAATCGGGTAAAGCGTAGCATTCGCCCTGTCGCCCTGCACGAGGTGCGCGTCAAGCAAAGGATAAAGCGTGCTCACCTGCCTGCCTGACTTTCTCCCGATAATAGACGCAAAATTATGAATGCTCTCCTCGCTCGGAATAACGTAATCCGTCTTCAGCCACCCGTGCTTCTTGTGGTAAACCCACACCGGCTCCTTGCAGGAATTAACTACTATCTCTTCAAGCTTGTCATCAGCCAGAAACAATTCCAAGTCGCCCAAGCCAAGCAACTCATGCGCAAGCTTCCCCACGATAATAGAACGCGTCGTCGGAGTAACGTTGAACATTTCCTTGTTCACAAGCTCGCCTGCCTTCAACACGAACCTGTGGTGAAGCGTGTCCATAGACTCCGCGTCCAAAACCTCTGAAGCCTTCAAGTTCACGTCCTCCAAAATCTTCTGCCTAATATGATCGATAACAGCCTGCGTGGGCTTCTGAAACTTCACTGTAGAAATCTCGTACGAGTCAACAAACTCGCCTTCCCTCCTCGAAATGACAACTTCAGCAGGCACTCCATCAGCAATAACAGTATACTTTTCAAGCACGCTCTCCCTGCTCTTCTCGCCCATTTTCAAACACCACTCAAAATATTTTCAAATCGCGAACCGTTTTTCCCCTTTTGAAACGCGCGCTTTATCCTCTCGAAAAAAGCTGAAATTCCGCTTCCAACTCCGGGCTTTTTCGCTTTCATCGCGTTAGCTTTTATAAACGCGATTTTCCTCCGCACCGCCTCGATTTTTTTCTCGAACGCGTCCACTTTCACGTCAAAGTTTCTCAACGAGTCCTCGAGCTTCGAACTCTCCTCAAGCAGAAAATCAACTGCCTCAATGGAAATGTTTTTCTCCCGCTCTATTTTCAAAAGGCCTCCTTCAACATTGCTCAAGCGCTTCAGCAAGTCCCCGTAAATCTCGTAAAACGCTTTCTCGCTTTCATCAACATTCCTGCCAATGCCACTCATTACTTCGCGCAGGCTCTCCCTGCTCTCCTCGCCTTTCGCTGAAGTTTCCTTCGAGACAAGTTCTGTCCTCCCAGGGTGAAGCAACGAATACCTCACTGCAATCAAGTCGCTTTCCTCGAGAACCCCGGCAAGCTGCTCGACTTCATTCCGCTCCAAGCCAATAATCCCCGCAAGCTCCTCGACAGTAACCCTCCCCTTCT
Source organism: Microcaldota archaeon (assembly GCA_016212395.1). Taxonomy (GTDB): domain Archaea; phylum Micrarchaeota; class Micrarchaeia; order Burarchaeales; family JACRGF01; genus JACRGF01. The sequence goes on along the minus strand of JACRGF010000048.1, from coordinate 34,895 downwards.
CCCTAACTATCTCAACCATCCTATCTATAACTGTCTTCGTGAACTGCTTCCCCTGCGCAAGACTGCTCGAACTTCCCCTGCTGTCTTCACGCTTCTTTGAAACTGCCTGCACAGCACTGCTACTGCCTTCTCCAACTGCTTCACGCTTCCTCGCACTTGCCTGCACGGCAACGCCTTCTCCAAATGCTTCACGCTTCTTCGCAACAGCCAATTTTCACACCGAAAAACCTTTTCCAAAGCACTGCTTTTAAATTCAACGTCCAACTCAAAAACCCCTGAAATTCGACAAAACAAACGCGTTTAAACCTGTTTCCCCTGCCTGCAAACACCCAAAAACGCATTTAACTCTAAAAAAACGTTCATAAACCGTTTTTTTCAAATTCAAACGATTTTAAAACGATTTAAACACAAACAAACTGTTTTTAACCGTTTTAACCAAAAACAAACCAGATTAAAACGTTTCCTGTTCAATAAAGCATGCAGAAATCGAATTGATTTGAGAACAGGCGGTTTATACTCGGCTGTTTCGTCGCAGGGCTGTTTTATTCAGAGGGATTCGCGTTTAACCTGCTTTAACACGCCTGAACTTCGTCGGGACAGGGTTTTTCTCCTCTGAACTGCTGTTCGGAGCGTTTATACGCCTCCGTTTAGATATGTATTTAAATAAGTTTTGTTTATAATATAGTCAACACTCGTATGTAAACGAGTGGTAAAAAAATAAAGAGTGAGCTTCCTGAAAGGGAAGCGGAGGGTAACGAAATGTTTGGACCGCACTTGATGCTGGACTGTTATGATTGCAGCAGAAAGAAGATGGAGGACGTGAATTTTGTCGCAAAGTTTTTGGACGCGCTTCCTGCATCCATTGGAATGACGAAAATAATGCCGCCGTACACGTTCAAGTACTCTGGCTTGAAGCCTGAGGACTGGGGCGTTTCTGGTATTGTTTTGATTGCTGAAAGCCACATAAGCGTGCACACGTTCCCCGACAAGGGTTATGTGACTATTGACATTTTTTCCTGCAAAGACTTCGACGTGGAGTCAACGGCGGAATACATCGTCAGCGCTTTTGAAGCGAAAAGGTTCGAAAAAAACTTTTTAATGAGGGGACGCGAATTCCCGAAAGACGCGTTCAAAGCGCAGCAAATAGTTGCAAGGCAAAGGAAGAGAATAACCGAATAACCTTGCAATTCCCTCTTTTTTTCCTTTCTTTTTTTTCTAATTTTTCTATTCTTTTCTCATTCGTTTTTTTCTTTCTTTTTCTGAATTCCACTCGTTGTTTTTTTTTCTTTTTCCTTCAGTTTGTTTTTCCTCTCCTTTTTTTCCCTTTTTAAACCCCTGTTGGTTTAAATACGAGTTTCGTCATATACTATTATTTACTTCTGTGGTGTTGTTTTATGCGTGGGGCAATCTCTAAAGGCAGGGTATCAAATTCGTTGCGTCCGCACTGCGAGTTTCACCGCTTTCAAGTTGAGTTGGACGGCGGAGTTGTTTCAGCGCGCAGGAAAATTTCCACTCTCTCTATTCCAGACGCTGTTGAAGTTGTAACGAGTTGTTCTACTCGAAGAAAGGCTGGCTTTAATGCTGTTGAAGCGCGTGCTCTGCGTGATTTTCAAGCGCGCAAGTTCAAGCGCACTATCGACGGTTTTCAGCAAATGGCTTTCGAATTATTGCTTTCAGGAAACAGGAGAAAGCGCGTTGCACTCGACGTTTCAACAAAACTTGCGAACAGTTTGCTTGAAGGCAAGAGCGTCAACTCTGTGGCGAGGCGCGTTAACGCTATTTCAGGCTTGAATGCAAAGCAAGTTTCAACTCTTCGCTCTCTCCTGCGTGAGTTCGAGCTTGTCCTTTCAGTGCAGCGCGAGACGCTCGCGTTTGCGTTGCGCGCGTGCGAAAGCGTTGTCGGCAGGGTTTCTCCAAAGCAGAATGTTTTTCTTGAAAATTTTTCACGCAGCTTGAACGCTGTTTTCAACGCAAGCGTAAAAAATGCAAGACAAGCTGTTAATGCGAGCGCGCAGGCTGCTGGACAAGTTGTTGATTTGAGTGCGCGTGGTGCACAAAGCGTTTTAGGCGCGAGCGCGGAAGCTGCGAGAAGCGTTGTTGATGCTGGCATGCAGGCTGTTGATAATGTTTTGGGTGCAGGTGCGAGTGCTGCGGTTCATGTTGCTGATGGTGTTTCTCCTTTGAGTGTGCAGAATGCAGCGCGCATTTTGGATGCAAGCCTTCAGAGCAGGAAGAGTTTTTTCAAGCGAGCTGACGAACTTGCCGGGAAAGCGTTTGAAGTCGCGTGTTTTCCTTTCAAGCTTTTTTTCAAAGGCGTTAAATTGTGCGCTTCAGGAGTTCTTGCAGCGCTTCGTTTTACGTTCCTGTCCATGCACGCACCAACTTTGATTGTCTTTGCATTCGCTTCGCTGTTACCTGCCCTCGTGAGCATATCTTTGCCTAAAGATCCTTACCTTTCCCTAATGCGCAATCTAACTGCATCAGATTCAAGTTCTGTTGATGCTCCTCGCAATAAATTGTTTCATTCCAACGTTGCTTATGCTGCTGTCGAGCATGCTCCTGCTGCAGTTCAGCCTTCAAATTCCTTTTCTGATTTCGTTTTCGAGAAGAAGGAAGGGAAGAAGCGTGTTCCCGAAGTTGCGCGCGATGGCTTAAAGGATTACGGCGCTGCGTTTCTCGTGATGGGCACTGACACGCGCGAAGGCGATGCAGTAGGCAGGTCGGACTCGCTTCACTTGATTGTTTTTCACGAGGCGGACAACCGCATTTACATTGCCAGCCTTTCGAGGGACTTGCTGGTTGACATCCCCGGCTACGGAAGGCAGAAGATAAACCACGCGTCTTTCCTCGGCGGGCCAGAGCTTGAAGTTGAAGCAGTTGAAAACTTTTTAGGAGTCCAAATAGACGGTTATTTCGAGTGCAGTGTCGCGAGGTTCGCTAAAGCGTATGACAAGATGCGCTCGCTTTTCAAATCCAGCAATACTGGCAGTTCGAGCGAGCAGTTGCTTGATGCTGGCGAGTTCGGCGCGCGTGATGGCAAAGAGTTTGCGCGTGCGTTGCAGTTGAGAAGCCACCCTGGCTCTGTTGTTCCAACTCATTTCAAGAACATTCCAAAAAACGCGAGTCAGCGCGTTAATAACCACGCAGAGCTTTTGGAACGCGTGTTGAAGAAAGGAGTTGGTTTTCACAAGGCGCACTCTGCTGTTGCAGGGTTTGGCTTGCGCCAGTTGCTTGACCCGTTGTTCGGCAGTGCTGCTGTAAACTCTGACTTTGAAGCTGGCAGTTTGCTTCGTTTTGCAGAACTGGTTGAAAGGCGTTTTCCGTACGGGCCAACAGTCGAACGCTTGTTCGTTTCAGGAAAAGGAGGGCGCGACCATTCCCTACACTACTACGACGGCATGCGGCGTGTCTGGTCCGACGGAGTGTGGGTTGAAACTCCTGAGCAATTGCCTGAAGGATTTGAAGGAACGCGCTTCGACTTCGGGTTGTCCAAGCACGGCGGGAAAGTCGTGCAGGCGAAACCTTCAGCTCCTCCGCCAACTTAAACTTGCACTCGTCGCGTTATACTTGTTTTTATAGCGTTTGAACTATATGTTTAAATACGTTGGATGCTTTAATTATTCTCAATTTTTTTGGTGGGGTGCGTTTGCGTGGGGGAATTGGACACTTCGTCAGTTGAAGCGTTATACTCTGAAATGCTTGCTGGAATGCGCGACGGCAGTTTGCCTAATTTTTCGAGTACTCTTGTTTTAGTGGGAATAGACCGAGTGAGGCTCGCGCGCTCTAACCCTGTGCCAACGCAGTCCGCGAGCATTGATTACGGCTTAGGGTTGTTCGAGGGCGAGTCTGTCTTGAGAGTGGTTGGCAGTGACGGCGAGTCAGCTGTTTTTTTTCACCCTGCAGTAAACGTCGCCCGGCTTTTATGGGGCGCGAGAACAAAGGGCTTCAAGCATCCAGAGCATTCTTTGGAAGCAGTCATCGGCGCGCGAATGCAGTTGCTCGCGTTAAACAACTGGATTTTGTGCGAAGACGGAAAAACCGTTAAAGTAAATTTCGCGAGTGCTGGCGGAAAGACAGACAGGGTTTACGTGCGAAGCAGGCTTGCTGACATGACTAACGGCGTTGGCTTGGGCAACCCTGTCCAGTTCGAGCTTGGCACGAGCATGATGAAAGTCGGCCTCTACTTGGGCGAGCAAGCGGAAAAAGAGGGCGCTGCGTTGTTTTTGCCTGTTGAGTTGACGCGCGAGGGCGCGAGCTTGAGCACAAAGTCGTTCGCCAATTACGACGCTTCGAAAATGGCGCGCCAGCAAATGCGTTTGCACAACGAAGCAGTGCACGCGAAAATAAGAAAATTGAATGACGAAATGAAAACTGTCGGGCTCAGTGCACCTGATCAATTTCGTGCAGATGGAATAAGGTGCGAGGTTTCCCGATTGGAGAAATTGGTTTGCGAGGACGCGTTGCTTCCCCAGCCTGACGGCAGGATTAGCGAGGGCACTGGCGAGAACTTGTTTGCAGTCGTGAGGCACGGTGGTTCGGACGTTCTCGTTACTCCCAACGTTGTGGAGGGAAAGTGCCTGCCTGGCGTCACGCGTTCCATAACGCTTGAACTCGCGCGCGCTGAAGGCATTGAAATGGCTGAGGCAATGTTTTCTCTTCCGGACTCTGCTTTGGAGGCGGTGAAACTATTCACGCGCTCTACAGGCAGGGGCGGCTTGCCCATAGACCTTGCCGGAGAAAACGTGCTCGGCGCGTTCATGACCGGCAATTACGCCGGGCTCGTTTGCTTCACGCGCGTGATAGTCCCAAAATTTCATTTCGACGCTGACGGAAACAAGGTTTTCGAAGGAGACGGCGAAGTGCTTAAAGTGGGCACTGAAGGCACGCGCAGCCATGTTTTCACGCGCCTTAAAGAACTCTACAAAGACGTTCAAGCTGGCAGGAAAATGCCTTGGCTCAACGAAGACGTGCGCGACTGGCTCACCCCGCAAGAAATCAAAGAGTTGAACGAAAAAGGCAGGCAAGTAATCCACATGCACGCCGAGCAAGACGTTCGAATGGCTAACGATTTGAAGGCGCGCGGCGTGGAAGGAGTCCGCGCTTCAAGCGTTTTAGAATTGTCGATAGGCTTGAAAGCCAAGCCGAGGGACGCGCAAGCGTTCCTGCGGAGAGTGCAAATGCAGCGGGAAGCAGTCTCAGCTCCATTCCAAAGAGTCGGAATGGGCGGCTTCGCGCGAAGATAAAAAAACAAGCAGTTCCTAATTCTTTTTTCTTTTTTTCAGCGTTTCTTTTTTTCTTTCTTTTTTCTTTTCTTTCTTTTAGTACCTCTTTTTCTTTTCTCGTTCTTCTTTTCTTTCTTTTTTCATTAAAGTTTTTTCTTTCTTTTCGGATCGCCGAAAAGAAAGAAAAAACTTTATTTTGAACCCGGGTTATAGGCTTGGGAAGCCCATGTCCTACCAAGATGTCCAACCTTTCTTTTTCTTTTTTCTTTCCAACAAAAACGTCGTGACGTTTTTGTGGACCACAAAAGCGATGCGTCGCTTTTGTTGGTCGTTAACGTTTCTTTTTTCTTTTTCTACTCGAAAAAGAAAAAAGAAAGGTTACTAGACTACAACCGCAGTGTCGAGTTTCGAGTTTTCAGTTTTGGGGTTTCCAAAACTGTTGACTCAAAACCGAGAACCACAAAAAAATCATGCGGTCGCCGGGATTTTCAGTTGTTTCTGTTTTTATTTTTGTGTTTCTCATTTTTATATTCTTTATTGTTCGTATTGTTTGTTGTTTGAGAATGTAATAATTGCAGTGGGTTTGGAAGTTTAGGAGTTTTGGAGTTTTGAGTTTTGGGGTTTTGTTTCTGCGGTTTTGTTCGTGGTGGTCTTGTTTAAGGGGTTTTTATTTTTTGGTTTTGAATTGTTTTGTTTCTGTTGTTGTTTTGCAGGGGTGTTGTCGTTTGGTTGATTTGGTTGATTGGGCGAGCGCGCGTGTTGCGAGGAGGGCGTTGTTTGCTTTTAACACTAATGTTGATGCTGTGAGGACGATTGATGCTCGAGGCATTGATTTTCGCGGTTTGCCCGGCGAGTTGTCTTGCTTGGAGGAGTGCATGGTGAAGGGTGTTGAGCGCGAGGTTGCAGTTTCAGAGTCTTCCCTTGATTTTCTTCGTTCTCGCGTTGGCTTTGATTCTCTGCAGGTTGGCGGGCAGGCTGGCATTTCCGCGAGTGCTGCTTGCAGGCTTGGCGTTGAGAGTTTCCTGCATGTTGCGGACAAGGGCAAGACTCAGTTGAGCGTGTTGGACGACAAGCTTTTGCTTGCAGGAGAGAACGGGTTTGCGTCTGCGCGCAGGCTGGCTCCCTTGGGCGAGAGTGCTACTCACTTTATTTTAGAGTATTCAAAAGGCGCGTTAGTCCGAGGAAAGACTGTCCCTGTTTCCAATCGTTTTATTGCTTCTTTCGATTCCGGCGCGTTTGAGCTGCGTGTTGACGATGTTTTCTTGAAGCACGCTTCAGCTTGCATTGGGGAAATAGACAAGGCGATTATTGGCGGTTTTCATTTGCTGTCCCCGAAGTTTTTCAAGCGCGTTGACGAAGTGGCGAAAATAGTTTCCGGGTGGAAGAAGGCAAACTCTCGTTTGCGCGTTCACTTGGAGCTCGGCGATTTCCAGGACTTGAGTGTTTTGAAGAGAGTGCTTGAAGTTTTCGCGCCGTTGTGCGATTGCTTGGGCTTGAACGAACTGGAGTTGAAGCAGTGCTTGAAAGCATTGGACGGAATGCCTCGCAACGAGTTTTCGGACGCGCGCCTGCTGTTGAACAAAGTGCGTACTATCGTAGTTCACTCGAGTGATTATTCTTTCGCGTTGAGCAAAGACAAGCGCGAAGTGGATTTGAAGAACGCGTTGTTTTTCGCTTCGCTTCTCGCGTGCTTCAAGGCAGCGAACGCGCGCTTCGCTTCATTCAGCGACTTGAGGACTTTTTCCCCAGGCGAGCCGTGCGAGCGTTCTGCTGAAAAAGAACAAGATTTCGACAAGCAGAAGCTCGATTGCATGAAAGCATTCACTCCAAGCTTTACTCTCGGCAACCCCCGGCAGACAGTAGGACTAGGCGACGTGTTCGCAACAGGCTTTTTCTTAACGCTGTAAATTTTTTTGCTTTTTTCTTTCTTTTTTCCAACAAATTCGACGAATCGAATTTGTGGACCGCAAAAGCGACACATCGCTTTTGTTGGTTGTTGAGGTTTTTTCTTTCTTTTTCAGAGAGAAAAAGAAAGAAAAAAGGTCATTTGAACCCGGGTCATTGGCTTGGAAGGCCAAAGTCCTACCAGGCTAGACTACAACCGCGTTAAAAAAATTGCGGTCGCCGGGATTTTCAGTTTTCCGTTTTCTGTATTGCGTTTTCCGTTTTTTTGCCTTTCAAAACTGAACCGACAAGTTCGTCGTTACGAACTTGTGGTCCACAAGTCAGATGCGTCTGACTTGTTGGAGACAGAAGACTGAAAACCACGAAGTTATGCGGCCGCCGGGATTTTCAGCACGTTGCTGAAAGCGCGTTGCTTCAGCGACGGGTGTTTGAACCCGGGTTACGAGATTGGCAACCTCGAGTCCTACCAGGCTAGACTACAGCCGCATTAATTTTAGCATCGACAAGTCTACGCTGACTTGTCCGACAAGAGCGATGCATCGCTCTTGTGGAGCACAAAACCGCTCCGACGGTTTTGTCGCTCGAGTATTCGACGATTTCGACTGCAGTCGAAATGTCGACAAGTCGACCGCAGTCGACTGTGTCGACCGAATGACGAGAAATGCGAGTCTTCGGTCGAATGTCATCTGGCTTTTAGTACTGCGAGTACTACGAGTGCGAGTGTTGCCACTAGTACTATTGCGATTAAAACTTTAAAATCTAATGGGATTTCTGTTATCAAGTCTGATACTTTCTGCACGTTTATTTGCGTCATGTTGAATGTCGCTTGTTCTTCTGACAGCTTGACTTTTTCAAAGCTGGCGTCGAACGGCTTGCCGAACGTTTGCACTTGGATTGGGAACGTGTATTTCGTGTTGTTCTGCATTTCGAACGTTATTTCAGCGTCGAGCGCTATTTGTTTTTCTTCGTTCGGCTTCAAGTGCACGAGCGTGTTTTTCAAGCTTTTTGTTTGAAGCCCGCCTGGCAGCACTATCTCTACTGGCGCTACTACTATTTGGCTTGATGGGTTGCGGAGTGTTACCATAATTTTTTGCACGTTTTCCACTTGTTCTTCAGGGAATTCTATTTCTACTGCGAGCGGCTGGAATTGCTTGTAGTTTTTCATTCTTATCTCGTATTTTTTTTCAAGCGAGAGCGACACTCCCTGTTCTCCTTTTCCTTCCACTTTTTCGCGCATCGTGCTTTGGTCGAGCGCGTCAGCCATTTTCAAGTGGCTCGCGTCGAGCTGGAGGAGTTCGTTGTACGTGGGGTCTGCCTGGATCCAGCCTTGTTCCGGGAAGTATAATTCAGCCCACCCGTGCGGAACCCATTTTATCGTTCCAACTTCCCCGTACTCCGGGCTTGGCGACACTCCGAGCACGTAGCCTGAAACGTAGCGCGCGGGAATTCCTTGCGATCGCGCCATTGCAATGAGCAGGTGCGCGAACTCGTCGCACGTTCCCTTCCTGTTTTCGTACACCCATTCAGATGAATAGTTCGCGTTTCCGTACGCCAAGTCGTATTGAATGTTGTTGTAAACCCATTCAGTGAGTTTTGCGCTTGCTTCCAACCCGTCGCTCGTGCTTCCCACGAGCCTTGTTGCTTCTGTTTTTATCTCAGGAGTGATTTGCACGAGCGGGGATTCTTTCAAGTATGCTTCTGTTTCAGGAGTTGTTTCTACTGGGAACGCGAGTGGCTGCGAGAAAGTTTCAGTAAAGTCTATTTTCACGTTCGCGCTGTAAACTATTGTTTCGCTCTTGTCTGTCCTGAAGCTGAATTCAGCCATTTCGTTGTCCTTGTTTAATGAAAATTTTCTTGTTGCAGATGACTGGATTATTTCCTGCTTTGAATAATTCGCCGGCACGAAGCTTGCAAAGTCAATGCTGTACTGCTGCGTGTTTCCCTTAATGCCCACTATCCAGTTTATTTGCATTCCCAATTCGCTGCTCGCGTACGTTTTAGGCGACTGTTCTGCAGCCATTGCAGTGAGAGAAAAAACGAGCAGTAACGCTGTAATTGCAAGAATTTTTTTCGTCATCAAATACCCTATTAGTTGTTTCGAGCAGTTTCGTCTTGTTTTGCTTTTTTTCTGCTTCAAGCTTTTTCGACTATTATCGTCACTTCTTCTTCCTCGATTTCCCATTTTTTCTTCAAGCCTTTCTTTAATTTCATTTCTTGCTTTGTTGATATTGCCAGTTCTTTTGCTTTTACTTCTTTTGCGATCGCGTCTTTGCTCGGCTCGAGTTCGCTCGCGAATTCTTGTTTTACGACAATGTTCACTTCCACCGAGTCTTTTTCGACGAGCTGCATTTCCTTCCTCATTATTTGAATTCTTCTCGCGACTTCCCTTGCGAGCGCTTCGCGGTAGAGTTCTTTTGAAATTTCCGTCTTCACGTAGACAGTCCCGTGCTCGAACTGTGCCGCAGAGTAGCCTTCAACAGGCTTTTCTTTTATTTCGAAAAACTCTTTTTTTACTGCAATGCTCGCGCCGTTTATTTTCACTTCAACTTCGCCTTTTTCCTCTACTGTTTTTTTCGCTTCAAGCGCGTTGAGCTTTTCAAGCTCTTCCTTTACTTTTCCGGCGTTGTTTTTGAACACCGGCCCTATTTTGCTTGGGAGTGGCTTTATCTCGAGCTCTGCTTTCATTGATTGTTTTATGGTTGTTCTTTTCACGTTTGCAAGGCCTTCTATAATGTACGCGAGGCGTTCCACTGCGCTTACTACTTCGCTCGAGTTCGTAACTACCACTATTTCTTCAAGCGGCCACCTGAGCTTGATGTTCACGTTGTTGCGCGCGTTTGCAGCAGCGCTTGAAATGCTTTGGGCTATCGCCATGTTTTTTTCGAGGAGCGGGTCCGCTCTCATGTGCTCTGCTTCAGGCCAGTGCGCGAGTGAAATGCTTTCTTCCTTCTCGAATTTTTTGTAGAACGATTGGTACACTTCCTCGGAAATGAACGGCACTATCGGCGTTGTCAGCTTCGCGAGCGTGAGCATCGCTTGGTAGAGCACTGACTGGACTGCCTCTGCATTCTTCTCTTCGTTCAACCTTTTCTTGCCGAGCTTCAGGTAAAATCTTGACAAGTCTTCGACTATGAATTCCCTGCACACGCGCGCTGCCTCGTGGACTGCGTAGGCGTCGAGTGATTCAGTGCATTTTTTCACGAGCGAGTTGAGCCTTGACAGCAGCCACTGGTCTTCAAGCTCGTATTCGATATTCTTTTTTTCAGGCTCGCCTTTGCTGAAGCGCTGGAGGAACACGCACAAGTTCCAGTAAATGGACAGCACTCTCTGCGCTTCCTGTATTTCGTCCCACAGGAATTTGACGTCCTCCCACGTTACTGCGGACAAGCTCCACAGCCTGAACGCGTCTATGCCGTGCTTTTCGATTATTTCCTCTAGAGGCACGAAGTTGCCCATGCTCTTGCTCATCTTCTCGCCTTTCTCGTCGACGAAATGCCCGTGCATTAACAGCGACTTGTAAGGGATTTCGTTGTTGTACACTACCCCGCTTCCGAGCAGCGAGTAAAACCATCCCCTAATCTGGTCTTTGCCTTCAACTATAAAGTCGCACGGGTACCATTCCTTCATTTCCTCTTCGGAAAGCGACGCCCAAATTGCGTTCCCCGAGTCAAACCACACGTCGAGCACGTCCGGAGTGCGCTTCATTTTCGACTTGCATTTTTCGCACTCGAACTCCACTTCATCAATGAACGGCTTGTGCAGTTCCTTGATTTTCTTTCCGAGTTCTTTCTTCGAGCCTACCACCTTTATTTTCCCGCACTCTTTGTTTTCGCAAATCCAAATAGGAAGAGGAATGCCCCAGTACCTCTGCCTGCTTATGCACCAGTCCGGCGCTGTTGACACGAAGTCTTTAAACCACGTTCGCGCGAATTCAGGCTGCCACGTGCTCTTGTCTATTTCTTCCCTCATTTTTTCCTTGAGCTTCGTCACTGCAATGAACCACTGGTCTGTCGCAACGTGCACGAGCGGAGTCTTGCACCTCCAGCAGTGCGCATACCTGTGCCTTATTGTCCCAGAGTGGATGAGCGCGCCTTTTTCCTGCAAGTACTTTATTATCCTCTTGTCCGCATCCTTCACGAACATTCCAGCGTACTCTCCCGCTGCTTCAGTGTACTTCCCGTTTATTCCAACAGGGCAGAATGCTTCAATGCCGTACTGCCTTCCGACTATAAAGTCTTGAGGCCCGTGGCCAGGCGCGCAGTGCACTAACCCCGTGCCTTCTTCAAGCGTCACGAACTGGTCTGACAATACCACCTCGTGTTTTTTGCCTTCGTGGAACGGAATTTTTTCACCAAGAGGCTGTTCGTACTCCAAGCCCTTCAACTTCATTCCAGTGCACTCGTCCACAACAACCGGGCTTAACCCCAACTCGTGCGTTACTGCCATTAATGCGTCCAAGCGTTCTTTCGCGACAATCCACTGTTCTCCGTCAACTTTCACTTTCACGTAAACGAAAGTAGGGTGCGCCATTACAGCCATGTTTGCAGCAAGCGTCCAAGGCGTCGTAGTCCAAACCACCAGGTACTCGTTTTCTTTTCCTTTCACTTTAAACTTCACGTAAATAGACGGGTCGTCCTTGTCGTCGTACTCGAGCTCGTAGTTCGCCATTGTAGTCTCGCACCTCGGGCAGTGAGGCAGAACGTACACGCCTCTCGACAACAATTCTTTCTCGTGCGCTGCCTTTACCGTCGCCCAAGACCTTTCAATGTAATCATCCTTGTAAGTAATGTAAGGGTTTTCAAAATCCATCCACACTCCTAAGGACTTGAATTGTTCGCTCATCACTCCAATATACTGGGTTGCGAAGTGCTTGCATTTTTCAATGAATTCAGTCACGCCTATTTTTTCCTCTATTTCCTTCTTGCTTTTCAGCTTCAGCTCTTGCTCTACCTTCACTTCAATAGGCAACCCGTGCGTGTCAAAACCAGCCTGGTCGCGCACTTTAAATCCCCGCGCTCGCTTGAACCTGCACACTGCGTCCTTCACGCACTTGTTCCACGCAGTTCCCGGGTGAATAGTTCCAGTAACGTAAGGCGGTCCGTCGCAGAAGTAAAACTTTTTGCCTTTAACGTTCTTCTCCACTGCCTTAGCGTAAATCTTTTTGGATTTCCAAAACTTTTTCACGCCCTCTTCAACTTCCTTAAACTCATACATTGCAAACACTTCCAAACTATTCCTTTGCCTTCACGAATTTTACTCTCACAAGCCTCGCGACTGCCGGCAATACGAGGAACACGAGCGAAACAAACTCAAGCGAACCAAACACGCTTGCCCACGACTTTGTAGAAACAACCCCCAGCCCGAAACCAAACACTGTTGCGACGCACAATGCTGAAAGCGTTTTCACTTCACTCACTCCAAACTCTTTCTTCCCGAACTGCACGAGGAAAACTCCCAGCAACGCCGCGCCTGCGAACAACACCATCGCGTAAGGCGTGCTGTGCACGCTTCCAACGTTTGCAAGCCACACTAACACGAGCAGCACTGCAGCAACGTTGAATTCAAACAGCGAAAAGCCTTCACTCGAGCCAGACAAGAAAACACTCCTCCAAACAGAATAGCAACCTATTACGCAACATAGTTTTAAAAGACTTGAAACTCCCATACTTTTTTCACTGTCGTGCGGGGATGATTATGGACGTTGAACTTCCTTGGGTTGAAAAGTACAGGCCGAAAACTTTAAGCGAAGTAGTAGGCCAGAAAGAAATAGTCGAGCGATTGAAAGCATTCGTAGCAGCGAAAAGCATGCCTCACCTATTGTTCGCCGGGCCAGCTGGAATTGGAAAAACCACTTCCGCACTCTCGCTCGCTCGCGACTTGTACGGCGCAGGCAATTACAAAGACAGCTTCCTCGAACTAAACGCCAGCGACGAGCGCGGAATTGACGTTGTGCGCGGGAAAATAAAGGACTTTGCGCGCACTCTCTCGCTCTCGACATCACCATTCAAAATAATTTTCCTCGACGAGAGCGACGCGCTCACTTCAGACGCACAACAGGCGCTGCGCAGAACTATGGAAATGTACTCTACTGCCACGCGCTTCATTTTCTCTGCAAACTATTCCTCCAAAATAATCGAGCCTCTCCAGAGCAGGTGCGCAGTCTTCCGCTTCAAGCCGCTCTCTGAAGAAGAAGTCGCGCAAATGCTCAAGCACGTTGCGGAAAAAGAAGGCATTAGTTTGAGCGACGACGCTATCAAGGCGTTGATTTACGTCAGTGAAGGCGACATGCGCAAGTCAATCAACGCGCTTCAAGGCGCGGCGTTCCTCACGAAAAAAATCACTGAAGAAACAGTCTACAAAGTCTGCTCGCGCGCGCGTCCGAAAGAAATAGCTGAAATGCTCGAGAGCGCGCTTGCGGGAAAGTTTGTTGAAGCGCGCGACAAGCTCGACAAGCTCATGCTCAACTACGGAATGAGCGGCGAAGACGTTTTGCTTCAAGTGTATCGTGAAGCAACAACGCTCGGAATTCCAGACGACGCGAAAGTAAAACTCGTTGACAAGATAGGCGAATACAACTTCCGCATGGTGGAAGGAGCAAACGAAAGAATACAACTAGAAGCACTCCTCGCGCAAATAATGCTTCTCGGAAAAAAATAAGCTCGAACGCATTCAACTCAAAATTTTGCCCGCGCAAATACTAATGCTTCTCGGAAAAAAGCAATCCTGCGCGTTTACTTTCTTTCCCTGCACTTCAAGCATATTCCTTTCATTTTCTCGTGCGTTATTTTTTTCTTCTTGCTTTTGTTCACGTGCGCAAGCAATTCGCTTATGCTCGCGAACGCCAAGCCGTCCAACTCGTAGTTGCACCCTTCAACTATCTCCTTCTCAAAGATAGGACACACGCCCATTCAGATCGCCTCTAAAAGAAATAGTTGCTCGCCCGCGTTTATTAATCTTTCGTGAAGTCGGAAGCTTCACGAGTATTTTTCGAATGAGCATCAGCGAGGGAGGCTCTTCGAAAAATTTGATTCCTTTGTTCGCGCTAGTGCCTTCCAAAACTCGCGCTGTTCGTTACTCGCTTTTTCCGCATTCGCAGTTTTCCTACTGTGCTTTTGCCTGTCTTCCCTCATCCATTCCATCCAGCGTGTTCAGAATACGGTTGGTTCTTTCCAAAAGATTATCAGCAACGTTCTTCCTGCCTCTGTCGAAAGCGCGCAACGCCTTCTCAACCAGCGCTGCGGCTTTTTTCCTCACAGCAAGCTCTGCTTGAAGCCGTTCCTCAATCTTTTCATGACACTTTAAAACCGCGTCGCGCAACTCCAGGGCAGATTCAGTTTCATACGCTACTACACTATCTTCTTTACGTGCTATTCTGCTTTCAACCCTATTTTTTTCAATGCGCCTCTCAACTTCTTCAACTGCAGCTTTCGTTGCGTCGCGCGCTAACCTGTACGGAACACGCGCGCAGTTCAACTGCCTCCCTGTTGCGTCGCCTGCTCCAACTTTTTCTGCCATTGGTTCAAGCACTCGCCTGCTAACAATAGGTTCTCTCGCAACAGCTGCAGCTCCTCGTGTTGTTGCTACTGCGTTTCCACCCTCAAATATAGCCATTTTTATTCCCCCCACGCTATATTTCTTTTAGTTTTTCCCCTTTATAATCCAATTACTTTCTGCTTTTTTCACCTCATTTTAAACCGTAATATTCCCGCAATGCCTCCCAGCCCTGCCAGTTGTTTTCCAGCGTCGTTTTCGCTTGAGAAAATAATTATTTTCGCCTTGTTCGCTTCGTTTTCTTCCAGCAGTTTTTCCACTTGCCCGTGTTTTCTCAGTGCTTCGTCGAGCACGAGCAGTTCGCCTATTGCCTTGTACTCGCTTGCTTTGCGCACTTCATCCACTCCGTAGACAGCAAGCCCGCTTTCCCTCCCGATTTCAGCCATTAGTTTCTCTATCAACTCAAACTCGCGCGCCACGCGCTCGTCCTGCACTGCTTTCGCAAGCACTCCTCTCTTGAGCAGTTCATAAACTCCGCTTTCCTCGGCGTTCGAGCACGATTCGAAAATTATTTTCTTTACCAACTCAGGCTGGCGTTCTGCAATGAATTTCCTCAAATTGTCCTTCGTAAACCCAGGCCCGGCAATCACTATCCTCCCAGTGCTTCCCTCGCTTATCTTCTTCATTATTTCCCCGAAGTAGCTCTTCGTTTTTTCTTCTTTCTTCTCGTCGCCTTTCCCGCCAGCATTGTTTTTTATTTCAAAAGCAAAATCCACGCCTTTTGCTTTCAAGCGCGCAAACACTGCCTTCTCCTCGTCAAGCACGATTATTTCCAGTTTCGGCCTCTTCGTTTCCTTTTGTGCTTGCTTGAGCCTGTCCACTTGCCATTGCTTCCAGTGCTTGATTATTTTTACTGGAAAATTCAATTCAACGTCAATAGTGTGGTAGCTTCCGATTTGCACGAATTCCTCTGGGTTCCCGCTCTTGATTGGCCCAGTAACCCTCAACTTGTTCGCGTGCTCGCTGAACTCTATTTTTTCTGCTCTCAAGCGAATCGTCACCGGCTTTTTTTCGCCTGCTTCTCCCTCGCTTGTTTTGAAGCGCCTGAAGCTCTTGCTTTCCACTTCGTCCCCAATTTCCATTACGCGTTCCAAGTGCCACAAATCCTCGCTGTTTTCAGCAACTGCTTTCAGCTCGCCTGCCTTCCAGTCAAAGTGGATTACTTTCATAACGCTATTTTTGGACTCGCCGTAATAAAAATGCGTAGGTTTGTGAACTGTTTTCCAGCAAAACGCGTGAAGTTGCAGGCGATAGTGCTTGTTTTTTAACTTCTTTTTTTCTTAACTCTGCTGTTACTGGTGTTTTTCATGCCAAGGATTGCTGTTTTAGACAAGGACAAGTGCTCGAAGCAAGAGTGCGGATACGTTTGCATTAAAGCATGCCCTGGAGTTCGCATGGGCGACGAGACTATCTTGAAAGGCGAAGACGATTTTCCTGTTATTAGTGAAATTCTGTGCACTGGGTGCGGCATTTGCCCGAAGAAATGCCCTACTGGCGCGATTAAAATCATCAACCTTCCTGAAGAGAAAGGCACGCTCGTGGTGCAGTTCGGAGTTAATTCTTTCCGCTTGTTCAACCAAGCGCTTCCGCGCGAGAGTGCGGTGGTGGGCTTGATTGGCGCGAACGGCATTGGCAAGACTACTACGCTCAAGATTCTTTCAGGCCAGCTTGTCCCGAACATGGGCAAGTACAAGGAAAATTTTTCATTCGACTCGATAATGCAGTTTTTCAAGGGAGTTCCTGAAATTCAGAATTATTACCGGAAGCTCGCGAGCGGCTTGAAAGTTTCATTCAAGCCACAGAATGTCGACGACGTTCCAAAGCTCTTTAAAGGCAAAGTAAACGCGCTTCTCAAGAAGATGGACGAGCGCAAAAAATTCGCTGAAGCAGTCAAGTTGTTCGAGCTGGAAAATTTTCTCGACAGCGACGTTGCTGACTTGAGCGGAGGGGAACTGCAGCGCGTTTCAGTGTGCGCGGCGTGGATGAAGAAAGCTGATTTTTATTTTTTCGACGAGCCCAGCTCTTACCTGGACATCGAGCAGCGCTTGAACATGGCGCGCTTGATTAAAGGCCTTGCCGTGGAAGGAAAGTTCGTTGTTGTTGTAGAGCACGATTTGGCAGTGCTTGATTACTTGTGCGATTACGTGCACGTTTTCTACGGAGTGAACGGCGCGTACGGGGTTGCGAGCGGGTTGAAGGGCGTGCGCAACGGGGTGAACGAGTACTTGCAAGGTTTTCTCAAGGACGAGAACATGCGATTCCGCGAGAACGACATCAAGTTTGAAGTGCGTGCTGCCAGTGAAGCGAAAAAATCTTCAGTTGCTTACTCTTACCAGGAGTTGACGAAGAAGTACGCTCGTTTTGATTTGGAGTGCGACGCAGGAGCAATTCGAGTGGGTGAAGTTGTCGGCATTATCGGCCCGAACGCGATTGGAAAAAGCACGTTCGTGAAAATGCTTGCCGGAGTTGAAGCTCCTTCCTCTGGCACGGTAGAGCAAAAAATGAAAGTGAGCTACAAGCCCCAGTACGTGAAAAGCGATTTCAACGGGACAGTGGCGGAATTGGTTTCAAGCAGCAAAGTGAATTTGGGAGTAATGGAGGATTTGAAGAAGCGTTTGAGCGTCAGCGAATTGCTTGACAAGAGCGTGAAGCACTTGAGCGGAGGGGAACTGCAGCGTGTTTCAATAGCTCTTTCGCTCTCGCAGGACGCGGACGTTTACTTGTTCGACGAGCCGAGCGCTTTTCTTGATGTTGAACAGAGGCTTCAGTTTTCGCACATTTTAAAGCAGAGGATTGAATCCGGAGAGAAAACGTGTTTTGTAGTTGACCACGACATTGTTCTCGTCGACTCTGTTTCAGACAGGCTTATGGTGTTTGAGGGAGAGAGCAGCGTGCGCGGAAAAGCGAACGCGCCTGCGAGCAAGCGGGACGGCATGAACGCGTTCTTGAAGCGCATGAATGTCACAATGCGGCGCGACAAGGACACAGGCAGGCCGCGCGTGAACAAAACCGGCTCTCAGCTCGATGAAGAGCAAAAACAAGCGGGAGAATATTTTTACCGCGAAAGGTGATTGCTGTTGTACGATGAACCTCGTTTCAAAATAAACTGGAAGGCGCTGGTTGTTCTCATTGCAGTTGCCGTGTCTGCTTTCTTTATTTATGATTTCTGGCGTTCCAGCCAGCAGAAGGCTGTTGAAGAAATAGGCTCGTGCGAGTTGAGCTTGTGCGACTGCAAATGCTACTTGAAAGGAAGCACTCCCGAGGCAGTTGAAGGCAAGGCTTGTGATTTGGACTGCGCGCAGAAGTTCCGCGTTGCAGGCTGCGAGCTGAAAAACAGTGCTTGCGTGGAGTTGAAAGCGCGAGGCAAAAGCTTTGAAGAAACCGCCATTACAAACCCTGCTTCTGAAAAGTGCATCGCCCAAGGGTTTCAGCTTGACTTGCGCGAGAACGAGTCAAGCCAATTCGGCGTGTGCGTTTTCCCAGACGGTTCAGAGTGCGAAGAATGGGCTTTTTACAGAGGAGAATGCAAGTTTGAAAAACAAGAGTAATGCGTGCTGTACATTTCAGCGCTCGTGCTTTTCCAAATCTCTCTATTTTCCCACGAATTCCGGCAGCCGCTTTGTTTTTTCAAGCAACGCAGTTCTATTTTTCCATAAACTCTGACAGCCCGCTTTGTTTTTTCTGCAATCCTTTTATTTCAGCGCGCGGGTTGTGAATTTCGTAATCAAGCTTGTAGTACTCGAGCCCTTGCTTTTCAAGCATTCTCAACGCGTTCTCGGTAATTTCAGGAGCGCACAGTATCCCGCGCGTCTGCTTGTCCGCCCTCTTTCCAACCTCTTCGACATACCTCGCAAGCTGTGTGACTGCATCCAATCCCGCGCTCCTGCGCTTTACTTCAATAACAACCATTCTACCGCGAAAGTCTGTCGCCACGATGTCCATTGCTCCCTTCCTCATCGAGCTCTCCTGCTGGAGTGGCACCAGCCCTTTCTCAATCATGCTCAAGTCTTGCATCATCAAGTCTGCCAATTCCCTTTCAGTGCCGAACACTTTCAGCTTCTCGTCGTCCTCGAGCTTGAACGAGCTTGCAAAATCAACTTCAAAAAAAACCACTTTGATTTCTTCCTTCAAGGGCTTTGTGCGCGTTGCTTTTACAACAAGCACTTTCCTGCCTTCATGCTCGTCCATTTCAGCAGTTATTGCTGCTCCAGGGCCTTGGTAGTTTATCGCGCGCATTCCCTTCGACTGGTGCACTAAGAAAGTGCCGTCATGCTTTATTACGAGCATGCGGTCCCCTTCGCTCAGCTTGCTCGCAGCCCTGCCTGCATACTGCACTCGGCATCTCCCAATTACTACGCACAATTTTCCTGCAGAAACCGCTTCTTCAACAATCTTTTTTGCTTCATCGAATAAAACCATGCCCTCACACTCTAAAGCATGCACACAAACAAAACATTATACTCCCCCATAGTTTTTTAAATAACTCGCGCTAATCGTTTTTCAGGTGGTTCTAATGAAAGTTTGTTTCCTGCTCCTTGTTTTAATTGCAGCATTCACTTTGCTGGGCTGTATTCAAGTGACTAACCCAGTGCCAGGCCAGGCAGCAGGCCAAGCAGAGAAAGAGTACGTGTGTGCTGACGGAACTACCGTCGTCAAAAACGTTTCCCTTTGCCCTGCAGTGCAACTCGCCGAGCAAGCAGACCCTGAAATGAAAGTATGCGAAGACATGCCAGAAGTGGAAAAAGGAGGCGCTGCATTCGCAGACTATTGCTATATGGGCTTGGCTTTCAAGAGAGAAAACGCGACTATATGCAGGAAACTCAGCGAGTCCAAGAAGATGGATTGCTACTCCGGGCTTGCAACATTGAAAGAAGACGCGGCCATCTGCGACGCTGCTGGAACGCAGAAGAATTACTGCTACTTAACTTACTCGCAAAACAACGAAGACGTGACTGCCTGCGACAAGATAACTGATTCTAGCATGAAAGACAGCTGCTATTCACAGTACGCTTCAAGAGCAGGCGATGCTGCATTCTGCGAAAAAATAAAGATGGCGAACAACAAAGACAACTGCTATTCCAATTTAGCTTCATCTCAATGCGACAGTTCATACTGCGATAAAATAATTAACAGCAATATGAAGGAACAATGCGCGAGAAATTTGGAGCACTGCAGCGGAGGCGCGATACCAATTAGAGAAGCCAAGCCTGCCACGCCTCAATAATTTTTCTTCAGCCATCCCTTGAACTCTTCGTACTCAGCGTTCATTTTCCCGTATTCTTCTTTTTTTTCTTCAAGCCCCTGAAGCTGCTTCGGAGTTTCAACTTTCACTCCCATCTTCACGAGTTCTTCAGGAAACTTTGCCGGGTCTGCAGTCTCGAAGCTCACGCACTTGAGCTCGCTTCCCTCTTTCTCCAAAAACTTTTTCAAGCCAGCCCACGCTACCGCGCCGTGCGGCTCTAAAACGATTTTTTGTTTTTCAAACGCTTCCCTGATTGTCCGCCTCGTCTCTTCATCACTCACGCTTACTGCGAAAAAATCTCTCTGCATTTCCCCTAATTCAGGCATTTTTATTATCTCCCCCGTTTCCTTCATTTGACCGCCGTAAACGTCAATGAGCCTCGCGAGGTTGCTCGGGTGGCCGACATTCATCGCGTTAGACAAGCACGCGCGCGACGGCACTATCCTCTCGTACTTTCCGCTCTCCATGAATTTCGGGAAAGAATCGTTCTCGTTCGTTGCAACAACGAATTTCCGCACAGGCAAGCCCATTTCGCGCGCTATCACCCCGCCCATCAAGTCCCCGAAGTTTCCTGACGGCACAGAGAAAATTATTTGCTCTACTCCGTCGCACAAGCGCGAGTACGCGTAAAAGTAATACACTGCCTGCGGCAACAGCCTTCCGAAATTAATCGAATTGGCGGAAGTCAAATTCAACACTTTCAATTCTTCATCTGAAAACGCCTGCTTTACCATCTTCTGGCAGTCGTCGAACTTTCCGTTCACTGCAAGCACTCGCACGTTCCCGCCAAGCGTAGTCATTTGCCTTCTCTGCCTTTCACTCACTTCCTTCTCTGGAAAAAGCACGCACACCTTCACGTTTTCAAGCCCGTGAAACGCGTTCGCAATCGCGCTTCCAGTGTCCCCGCTCGTAGCAACAAGCACGAGCGCGCTTTTCTTTTCCTCCTCCAAAAAATAGTCCATCAACCGCGCCATCATCCGCGCTGCAAAGTCCTTGAAGCTCGCAGTCGGGCCTTTGTCCAACCGCATTATCCACTTTTGCCCATCAATCTTCTCCAAAGGCACTTCAAAATCATAAGCAGACTTCGTTATCTCGCGCAATTTTTCTTCAGGAACAACATCCCCAAGAAACTTTTCAGCAACCGCGAACGCTATCTCCGCGTAATTCTTTTGCGAGAACCCTGCAATCTCCATCTTGGTGATTGGCGGAATCCTCTCAGGCAAGTACAACCCCTTGTCCGGCGCCTGGCCTTCAAGCAGCGCTTTCCCAAACCCTATTTTTTCAGACGCGTGATTAGTAGAATAATACTTTAACTCGCTCATTCCATCAACATCCTTTTTCCCTTACTCTCGCAAACTATAAAACGCTTTCACAACATAATTCCCGCATGGCAAGCTTCAATTCCGAAGCAATCTTCAACAAGCTCGTTTCAGGCTTGCGCGATTACGCGAAGGCAAACGGATTCACAAAAGCAGTGCTCGGCTTGAGCGGAGGCATCGACTCAACGCTCACCGCGTGCATTGCAGTTGAAGCGCTCGGAGCAGAAAACGTGCTTGCTCTCAGCATGCCCTCAAAATTTTCCTCTAAAGAAAGCGTTTCCAATTCTGAAAAACTCGCGAAAAACCTTGGAATAGAACTGAAAATAATTCCAATAAACAACGTTTACGACTCGCTCCTCTCCTCGCTCTCGCCTCATTTTGCAAAAACTCCTTTCGGCACTGCTGAAGAAAAC
The DNA here is from genome assembly GCA_016212395.1 of Microcaldota archaeon. Classification (GTDB taxonomy): domain Archaea; phylum Micrarchaeota; class Micrarchaeia; order Burarchaeales; family JACRGF01; genus JACRGF01. Next base: position 13,243 of record JACRGF010000048.1, on the reverse strand, counting down.
TTGCAGGCGCGCATCCGAGGAAACATCCTCATGGCTTTCTCGAACAAGTTCGGACACTTGGTTTTAAGCACTGGCAACAAAAGCGAACTCCTAACCGGCTACTGCACGCTTTACGGCGACCTGCTCGGCGGAGTAGCAGTCATTGCAAACGTCTACAAAACTCAAGTGTACGCGCTCGCGAAATATTACAACTCAAAGAAAGGAAGAGAAATAATTCTGCAAGCCATTCTCGAAAAACATCCTTCCGCTGAACTAAAGCCCAACCAGCGCGACTCCGACTCGCTCCCGCTTTACGAAATTCTCGACCCGATTCTTACCCTGCTCGTAGATGAAAAGAAAACCACGCAGCAAATAATTTCTTCAGGCTTCGACGCTCAAACAGTAGAAAAAACAATGCAACTCTACGAAAAATCAGAGTTCAAGCGAAAGCAGGCACCTCCTGCGATTAGTTTAGAGTTTTGAAGTTTTGCAGTTTCGGAGTTTCGAGTAGCAGTGTGTGTTTATGGCAACCGCTCTAATCATAATCGACGTGCAAAACCGTTTCATGAACGAGTTCACGCGCCACTTGCCAGCGCGCATTCTCGATTTTGTTTCGAAAAACAAGTTCGATTTCGTGCTGTTCATAAAGTTCGTAAACAACAACGACTCTGGTTTCGTGAAGAATTTTGGCTGGAACGAGTGCGCGCTTCCCCCGGAAACAGACATCGCGCCAGAACTCGCGAAGCTGTCCACTCCTGAAAACACGTTCGAGAAAAACACGTTTTCCGCATTCAAGTCCAAGCGCTCGCTCGACTCTCTCGGATTGCCTGCTTTTCTCAAAAAAAATTCAGTCTCGCACGTTTTTCTTTGCGGCACTGACTCTGAAGCCTGCGTGCTCGCAAGCGCTTTCGACGCGTTCGACTCAGGCTTCAAAACAGCCGTGATAAAAGAATTGTGCGCGAGCTGCAACGGCAAAAAATTCAGCGAAATGGCTTCAGAAATAATCGGAAAAAACCTTGAACGCGCTCCTTCGTTGTAGAGCGTGCGGATTCAAAGTAAAGCAAAAACTTTGAGAACGCGCCAGATTGCCGATAACCCCACGCACCAATCACAGCTTGTAAACATCCTTTCTTTTTCCAATCTTGACAAAATAAATCACGTTCCCCCTCAAGAGGTAGACAATTCTGAAGCTGCCCACGCGTTCTGAAAACAAGTTAGGAACTCCATGAAGAGGCTTGCCTCCCTCTGGCCTTGCCCGTATCTTGTCAAGTGCCCTGTCAACTTCAAGGCGAACAGACTTGTCAAGTTTCGTTATCGCCTTCCGAAAACTATCTGAAAAGACCAGTTCATAATCCATGCTAAGACCTTAATGCCTTTCGGATTTCCTCTTCTGAATGCAGTTTTGCTTCATTCTTTCCGAGCTTCTTCAAAAATTCTTTCGCATCGCGCACGTCCTCGGCTTCCTCCTGCAGTTCAGCCTCTCGTTCCAGCAGCCTGTAATGATGATCAAGCTCAAGCACACTCATGCGCAAAGCTTCAGTCCTATCCTTTGCCATTCCCACCCTAATCGCTGCGTCAAGAATCTCTTCAATAATTCCAGTAAATTTTACGTTCACATTCATAAACTCACCAATTACGTTAAACATAATGAAGTTTATAACATTTTGCATCGTTAAACCCATATCCATGTTCGCCCTGCTTGCGTGCGCCACTGCAGCAAACCCGCTTCCGCTATCTTTGTATTTGTCCTTCGTGTTACTGTATCGTGTAAGCCATTGCAGTAACGTCGTCGCCCAAATCCATTCCTGCCACTGAACTTGCTCCCAACTCGTTTTTCCCGTCAGCGTTTCTAACCCTGACGAACGCTACTAACTTTTTGTTTTGCACCGTCATCCCGCCCGTGTCTGTCCCGATAGAATACTTTCCGTCGCCTACCCCTGAATTCAGCCTTATCGTCCACGTTTTTGACGTAGTCCAGCCGCTGTACGCTTCCTGGAACACGAGGTTTTTCCCGCTCACCTGCGCGACATAATTAAATCCGAAATTGTATTCAGTTGCTTCTTCAGCATCCACTGTAAAGTCAAACGAGTTTCCCGCTGTAATAGTTGCTACTGGTGCGTAATTCACTGCAAACATTCCGTCAGGAGAAGGCTGCGTGCAGCTTTCCATTTTATCTCTCACGCACGACTGCAATTGCTGCCTTCCAGCGTTGTCCCTGAACGACTTCACTTGCACTATCTTCGGCGCTGGAGGCTGTTGGACTGGCGGAGTTTGAGCAGGTGGAGGAGTTTGCACTGGCTGTACATCCGTCTGTGGTTGCGCGTCCTGACCAGCAGTTTGGTTTTGAATCGTTTCAACTGGCGCTGTCTGGTTGGCAGTGCCATTCCCCTGCAACATTGTCGTCGCTGCCCTATTTACTCTCGCGTAAACTTCAGCTTGGTACTGCTGTGCTTGAATTCTCGATTGTTCTGAAACAGACGGGTTGACGCACGAGCCCATGCACTTCAATCCAATGCAGCAGTCTTCATCGAAAGAACACGCTTGAAGTTCAAGCTTGCACGGCCCGACTCGCTGGTAAGGTGTTTCCTGCTGTATCTGCGCAGGCTGCCCGACTATCGACTTCACTGGTTCGATAATCCCCTGCACGCTCAACTCGCCTGCGCTCAAATACTGCCCGCAGCAACCCGTGAACATGAGTGCCCCGCCCAGTATGGCTGCGCCTGAAATCAATACTGTTGACAACACTACTGCCGCTACTACGTATAATACTGCTGACTCTTTCATTCTGATCGCCACTAATTATTTTGAAGGCGGGTATATAAATGTATCTTCAAATAATTCTCTCTAATGAATGCGCGTTTTTTCGTTTGCTTATTGCTATTACTCTCTTTCCTGCCTCTCTCTACTGCCACGCACAACGGCTCGTCTGACTCTGGAAAGCTTCAAGTATACATTTTCCACTCTGAAACATGCGCGCACTGCAAGGCTTTGCTCGCGTTCATGCCTGAAATGGAAGCAAAATACCCGAGCATTGAAGTCCACCGCCTCTCTGTTTCAGAAATCCTGCCTGAAGTGGCGGAAAACCCGAACGTCGCGCTATTATTCCACATGGCGCGCGGGCGCGGAGTGGAAGTCTCCGGCGTTCCAGTTACTTTCATCGGCGAAAAAAGCGTTCTCACAGGCTTCGAGCTGGACGGAAGCGACAAGCAAGTGCTCGACGACATGATTGCAGCAGAACTATCCGGCTTAGGTGGAAGCGTAACGAAAACAAAATCACTCAGCATTCCTTTCTTCGGAAAACTCGACCCTACTTCAGTCTCTCTGCCTGTGCTCACTCTTGTGATGGGCTTGCTTGACGGCTTCAACCCGTGCGCAATGTACATTCTTCTCTTCCTGCTTGCTTTGCTCGCTCAAACTCGCTCGCGCAAAAAAATGTTTCTCATTGGAGGAACATTCATCTTCATTTCAGGCGCTGTTTACTTTACGTTCATGGCAGCGTGGCTCAACGCTTACTTCATCCTCGGCTACCTCGGAATTTTCACGAAACTCGCAGCAATCATCGCCATCATTGCAGGCTTTTTCAACGTGAAAGACTATTTTTTCTTCGGAAAATGGTTTTCCTTCAAAGTCCCTGAAGCGCACCGCGACACTGTCTTCACCAAAATGCGCGCGATAGTAAACCACAACTCCATCGTCATCTCGCTTGCCGGCGCTTCAGTGCTCGCAGTTTCAGTAAACTTCATCGAACTGATTTGCACGTTCGGCTTTCCAGCAATATACACGCGCGTGCTCAGCATGCAAAACTATCCTGCATGGCTCTACTACACTTACTTATTTTTCTACAACGTGCTCTACATGCTCGACGACCTGCTCGTGTTCACGATCGCACTCTGGGCGCTCAGCACAATGCGCCTCACTGAAAAACAAGGCAAATGGCTCAAACTCGTTTCAGGCATCATCATGCTCTGGCTCGGGCTCGTGTTGCTCCTCCAGCCCGGACTGCTCGTGTTCGGTTGACAGCCCAAGGGGGGTTTAGCACCCCCCTTAGTCCGTCACAGAGGGAACGTCGCTACGTTCCCTTGTTCCCTGAACGTATCGTCGTTCAGGTGGACCGCTCAAACCCCCCGCCGGCTATGAATGAAAAGAATTCTGCTTTCCTCATAATGCCTTTTTTCAGTGTTCCAGCAGCACGTGCGCTGCCCATACTGTGAGAACTCCTGCAACCAGCAAAACTATTTGCACTGCGCTTTTCTTCAAGTTTTTTTCCTTGTGCAGTTCAGGAATCAAGTCCGCGCTTGCAATGTAGATAAACCCGCCTGCAGCGAACGGCAGCAAGACGGATTTCAGCACGTCTGCGCTTATTCCCGCGAAGTACACTATCAACGCTCCTGCCACTGCGGTTATTGCGCTCAAGAAATTGTACGCGAGCGCCTTCCTCTTGCTGAATCCTCCGTAAATAAGCACTGCAAAATCCCCCAGCTCTTGCGGAATTTCGTGCGCTATCACTGCAATCGTCGTCGCAACTCCGGCAGGCACGCTTGCCATGAAGCTTGCTGCAATAATCATGCCGTCAAAAAAATTGTGAAGCCCATCCCCCACCAAGTTCAAGTAAGTAAACGCGTGCACGTCACACTTTCCCTCGTGGCAGTGCCTCCAAAACAACAATTTTTCAAGCACCAAAAACGAAATCAATCCAGCAAGCACGAACACGAACGCATTGCCCACGTCGCACGCCTCAATAGACTCTGGAATAAGCTCGAGAAATGCAGCGCCAAGCATCGCTCCTGTTGCAAAACCCACGAGCGCGAGCAGGCTCTGCTCAATGCTCTTCTTCCTGAAAAAAATCGTGACAATCCCGATTAACGAAACAAGGCTCACAATCAACACTGCTGCCACGATGTACATCAAAACAAATTCCATAACTTTTTTTCACGAGCAAGTTTTTTATTTCCTTCTACTGAAAAAACAGCCACTCTAAAAAAATCACGTCGAACTCCTTTATTTTACAGTATTTTCATGCACTCAATTGCTTTTTTTACAAAAAAATCGCTCGGAAGTATTTAAATACTCTTGCGTTCAACTCTTCACTTGCTCTGCTCGGAGGGAGGGGTTGGTTTGCATGATGGATGAATTGCTGAAGTCGATTGACGAGTCTCTGCTTTGCTGCAACGATTGGTGCCTTGTCTGTGGAAAACGCACGAACTACGAAGACCTGCACTTGGAGTTCGGAAGCCTCGTGTGCCCAAAATGCGCGCCGAAAAGCCACTAACTTTTATTGTTTTTTCAATTTAGCCGGCATTAGCTGCTGAAACAAGTGTTTTCCTTGCCTATTGCTTTTTTTTTTTCTAAAAAGATGTTTCTATAACCCCAGCACGTACGCAATTGCGCGCGAGAAAAAAGTTTTCTATAATCCGAGCACGTACGCAAAAACAAGTGGCGCGACTATTGACGCGTCTGATTCTATCACGAATTTTGGAGTGTGTTCCTCGAGTTTTCCCCAAGTTATTTTTTCGTTTGGCACTGCTCCAGAGTACGAGCCATAACTCGTTGTGGAGTCGCTTATTTGGCAGAAGTATGACCAGAAGGGTATTTTTTGCTTCAAGTCCTGCATTATGAGCGGCACTACGCAGATTGGAAAATCTCCTGCAATGCCGCCTCCTATTTGAAAGAACCCGATTTTCGATTTCGCGGACTCTTTCTTGTACCAGTTCACCAACTCGTTCATGTAGTAAAGCCCGCCTCTCATCGTGCTTAAGTTCTTCAAGTTTCCTTTGATATGCTGGGACACGAACATGTTAGCCAAAGTAGAATCCTCCCAGCCCGGCACGAATATGGGCAGGTTTTTCTCCGCAGCAGCGTACATCCAGCTGTTCTTCGGGTCAATTTCATAATGCTCTTTCAGCTTTTCAGTCCTAAGCAGTTCGTACATGTACTCGTGAGGCATCAATGGCTTTCCTTCTTTCTCGTGCCTCAGCCAAATGTCCAAAACCGCTTTTTCCACCCTGCGCATTGCTTCATCTTCAGGAATGCACGTGTCAGTAACCCTGTTGTAGCCCTGCTCGAACAATTTTTTTTCGTCAGCCGGAGACAACTGCCTATAATTCGGGACGCGCTTGTAATGAGTGTTTGCCACTAAATTGAAAACATCCTCCTCCAAATTCGCGCCAGTGCAGCTTATCGCATGCACCTTGTCCTTCCTAATCATTTCCGCCAAAGTAATTCCAAGCTCTGCAGTGCTCATCGCGCCAGCTAGAGTCAAAAACATTTTTCCCCCGTTGTCAAGCAACTCACAGTAAGCCTGCGCAGCATCCGCCACCGTCGCAGCATTAAAGTGCTTGAAGTTTTTCTTAATAAAATCCGAAATCGGCGCGCTCATGCTGTTCACCAAAACTTTTTTTTACAAAAATATTTTTGAAAGGCAATTATTATATAACTTCTTCAAAAAAATTTTGAAAAAACAAAAAAAATCAGAAAAAATTCTGTAAAAAACAGCAAACCTGCGCAAAAACGGCATTTTTCACACTTAAAAAACATTCTTCTTCCGAGAAGAAAAACACTCTTTTCCCAAAAACTTCAACTGAACAATTTCCACGAAAAACAATTTTCTCGCAAGCAAAAATACTTTTTTTCCGCAAGACTGCTTTTTTTAAAAAAAAATCAAAAAACGATTTTTCATGAACGTTTTTTTCTTCCACCTCGTTTTCCTTTTTCGTTCACTCCGTTTTTCAAACCCATTTTCTTTTTTTCACTGCAAAAAAAAACGTATTTAAACAAGAAACCGCTTGAAATAACGCTATTCCTGCTGATTTTTTTTCTCGCGGGGGAGGCAACTCGAATGGCTCAAGTGCAAAAGGGTGTTCCTAACAATGGTGCAGTTCAACAACGCGGAGGCAACGGGGACCAGCGTGCTTCACCTGCAGAGCGGTTGATGCCTCAAAGGCTTTTGGACGGCTTGCAAACTGTTTCCCAGCGCGCTTCTCCTGCTCATGCTACTTCACATTCCCGTGCTTTTCTGTGCGTTGCGTTGACTCGCGAGGAAGCTCGTTCTTTTGTTCCGCCTCGCCTTTCTTTTGGAATGCGTGCTTTGAATTTCCTGTTTGTTCCGTTGTTCAAGCAGTGGGTTGCAGGTCCGAAGCTTGAAGATGCTTTGCGCGAAGTCGCGAAAGTGAACGCGCGTTTCGAGAATGCGGTCGCGATAATCAATTTCCTAGGCGAGCACTACAAGGCTACTGTGCAGGTCAGGCGCGCGATGTTCGAGTACTACAACGCGATAGACTACATTGCTGAACGCGGCTTGCGTTCTTCAGTGAGCATAAAGCCTTCCAAGTTCGGCTTTGACGTTCAAGATTTTCAAGGCACTCCAGAAGAACAGCGCGAGTGGTGTTTTGCGAACATGCGCGCAATAGTTGAATACGCTGCGAAGAAAGGCGTTTTCGTTTGGCTCGACATGGAGGGAAGCAACTACACCCAATTCACCACCTATTCCTACACGCGATTATTATGCGAGTTCGACAATGTTGGAATAGTGTTGCAAGCCAACATGCGCAGGACAATGCGAGACTTGAAAGAATTGCTGGGACTAGATAGAGACACCTTCTTTGCCCCGAAAATCCGCTTGTGCAAAGGCATTTACAATGAACCCCCAGAAATCGCGTTCCAAACTCGGGCTGAAGTTAACGACAACATGTATGCTCTTCAGTCTCAGTTGTACATTACTGCGCCTGCTGATGTTTGGAGGGTTACTGCATCGCACGACGACACGTTTCTAGACAATGCTGCGCGTTTGGCGCAAAACTGCTCCGGAAGCGTTTGCAGGAGTCAAATGCTTCGCGGCGTGAGGACTAAGTTGTTCGAAGAAATCGCTGCGAGTGGCGGGTGGATTGAAGTGTACACTCCTTACGGCGAAGACATGATTCCCTATTCAGTGCGCAGGGCGCGCGAGTCGCCTCAACTGCGCGGGTTGCTCGTGCGCGGAGCGCTAAACTGGTTTTACGACAAGTTCTACCCTCACTAATTTTTTTCTTTTATTTTTTTCTGCAGGAATTCTACAATTTTTTTTTACGCTTTCTTTTCTCGTGTGCGTTCTTTTGTTTTTGTATTGTAAATTCGAACTGCGGTTCTCATTTACACACAGGACAAAATTTTGTATTTTGTCCTTTTCAATAGGAATTCTACGAATTTTTTCACGCTTCCTTTTTTTGCTTTTGTCGCGTTCCATTCCCTGCACATTTTCCCGTGTTCGTCCAATTCCTGCTGGTGTTTTTCAATGTTTTCGTGGAATTCTTTTTCTTCTTTTTCAGAGAGCTTCCATTCAGGGCACCTGCATCCTTGCTTGCACTCCAGTTTTCCCTGCTCGTTTTCAATGAATGGATACACCCTGCATACTCTCGGCCTCGCGTTGTAGACTAAGCACTCGTTTTGCTTTCCTAGGAATACGCATTCTTCTTTCTCGTTTCTCTCTAGGAACAGGTAGTACTCGTCTATCCTTCCATTTTCGAATATGAAGAATGCTTGTGCTGGAGGTTTTTTCACGCTTCCTTCTTTCAGCGCTCGTATCCACTCAAATCCTTTCACGCGCGCGTGCAAGCGCGCGATGTCTACTGCAGTCAAGTGGACTGCGTAGTGTTTGCAGCATTTCGCGTTGCAGTGCGAGCACGGGCCGAATAATCCAACCATTCAAATCCCGTGTTGCGTTCATTCGAGTTCAGCGAGTTTTTTCTTCGTGTCCGCGAGTTCTTCGTGCAGTGCAGTATCCCGCTTGAGCGGGTCTATCCTCGCTTTTTTCTCGAGTTCGTCGAGCCTTGCTTTCAGCGTTGCTTTTCTCCTCCCAATGTCTTTTTTGCTTAATCCCATGAGAAATAGTTTTCCAGCGAAACCGTTTTAATACTCTCTTTTCACTCTTGCGGGCTCGCGTTCACTTCATGCATTTTATGCGTCAAGTTTATGGGCTGTCCGTCGAGCACGATGCGGTGGCTGTCGCTCGGCACATTGTCTGTAATGTACGCTTTGTGTATTTCCAAGCCCCATTGTTCTGTCACGAGGTTTCGCACTCTTCTTTCTACTTTTCTTTCAATTTCCCTTATTGTTTTAGCATCCTGCCATTCTTTCATTGTCTTCCCCCTGCTGTATTTCGCGAGCATTGACAAAGTATAATCCTTCAGCGACTCTTCGTAATCGTGCACTGCAGTGTACGCGCGGTAAAAGTCAACCACTTTATAGCGCAGGTTGCAGCTCACGCTGATTGGCTTTGCATTGTCAGCGTCGCTCGTGAGCACAGTAATGTTCCCCAAGTTCAACACTCTCTCTTGAATAGAATCCACCACAATATCTTCCACTATCGGAACGTGAAAATACAATCCAGGCTTGAGCACTCTCGACATTCTGCTCTCGTGCAACGGCAAGCCCGTCACCCAGTCCCTGCGAAACCCTTCAGGAAGCTTCGGCCGCCTGAACGGAAGGAACTTCGCGCGCCCCATTCTCTCTATCACTTCCTTTTCTCTTTTCCACGCGTTCAACTCTTCTTCTCTCGAAAGCCCGCGCATTCTCTTGAACAACGCCCTTCCAGTACGAAAGTAAAGCCCTTGCTGGTACTCGTAAACCATCTTGTAGAAATTCATTTTCGAAAAAAAGTCCACGAGCTCCTTCACTACTGCCATGCTCTACTAAACGCGCAGGCACTCGCATAAAAACCCGGTTAATACTTCATTATAGAAAGAGGAATAAGGATAGCGGGTTCCCGCTCGTGATAAATTTTTCAGGAATAATTCTCGCTTGAAACGCGTTGGCGACAACTAATGAAACGCATGCAATAAGAAAAAAAATTGCGGAGGCGATATGCTGCTTCAATATCCCTAACTTGTTGGAGCGCCTCTCCCCTCCTTGCTTTATTCAACTACCAGCTTGCCCTTCATTTCCATGTGGCCAGGCCCGCACATCACGTTGCAGTACCACGTGAACTCCCCTTGCTTTTCAGCAACAAAATCAATCGTTTCGTTCTCCCTTATTCCGAGGTCAGGTATCCTAATGCCGTGCATCGTGTCCGTATTTTCTATAGTTATCTTGACTCTGTCCCCCTTGTTGACTTTTATTTCGTCAGGAGCATACCCGAACCTGAACGCCTTTACAGCGAATTCCTTGGCTTGCGGCTGCCCTGCCCCTGAATCAGGCTGGGTTTGCGCCGGCTGAATGCCCTGGGCTATCGTGTTCTTTGCCGGTTCGTTTCCCGCGCAGCCGAACAGCAAAACTCCAAGCGCTAAAACGAAAACCACTTACAACAATCCCTTCATCAATTCACCTCTAAAAAACTTCACGCTTCACTTTTTGTAGTAACTAACATTTATAAAGAATCAAGTTGCAACAACTAAAGTAATTCACTTTCGTTAACTAAAGTGCTGGTGGTTTCGGCATGCCGTGCCCCATAATTGAAACTATTGAAGTTCTCGCGAAAAAGTGGACGCTGATGCTCTTGCACCAGCTTAGCCTCAACAAGCGCTTGCGCTTCAACGAGCTTCAAGCGTCAATGGACAGCATAAGCCCGAGAACGCTGTCCGAAAGGCTGGACGAATTGGAGAAGGAAGGCCTTGTCATTCGAAAAGCTTACGCTGAAATTCCCCCGCGCGTCGAGTACTCGCTTTCTGAAAAAGGAAGGGACTTGATACAAGGTTGTTTTTCGCCCATAGAAAAATGGGCTAAAAAATGGAGGAAGTAAGCACGTGCATTTCTTTGTGGTTTTGCAGTTTCTATTGGCGCATGCATTCGTTCGTTACTTTTTCGGGGTAAAGCAGCAGTACCCTATCTTATCGCATTGTTTTTTCACTTCCTTCCACTCTTCTTCGCTAAGTGCCTGCAACGCCATTTGGTACAAAATGTTGTCTTCCTTGAAAATGTGGCTTTCAAGCTCGCGCGACAAGTACTCGCCCAACTCTATTGATTTCCTCTTGAATTCCTTGAACCCGAGTTCTTCAGGGCTTGCCGCCAGCTCCTGCAATTCTTTCTTCCTCTTCCTCAACTTCACGTGGTCCATCTTCATAATTCGCGGTGGCCCTATAATATAATGCGCTTCCATTTTCGGGAACAATGCTTCCTCTTCCCTCTCGTGGTGTTTTTCCGCTTCAACCAAATGGTGCACAACATGCCTAAGTTCATCCAAGTCATTTCCCATTTCAGCAAAACTGTTCCTCCCTTTAAGCCTCTTCGCTATCCCGGCCAGCTCCTTCAAGTTCTTCACGATAATCTTGTGCTCCTCCATCAAAGTGTGGATCGGGTGCGGCGCCTTGACTTTAATCCGCTTCTTCACCATTGCGTCCTTGAGCGCTTCCAAGTGAATGTCGCACAAGTCAGCGCGAATCGTTTCAGCCGGGACTCCTTCCCGAATCAACTCCTGCTCGACCATTCCAATCGTCTTCATGTCAACGGAATTCAGGAACTCTTTCGCCTTCTCCCTCGTTTCCTTTGAAACGCTTCCCTTCTTCAATTCAACGAGCAACTGCTTCAGCTTTGCCTTCTGCTCGTTGCTCGATCCGGTTTTCTTCACGTTCAAAATCCACTCGTCAGGGCCCTTCTTCTCATACTCTACAGCAAAGCCTTCGCGCGCGTTCAGCATGTACACTAACGGCACAGGGTCAAACTCCACTATCCTCAACAATTCCCCTTCCTTCACCCCGTCAATGCTGGAGAACAACAGCTTCTCCCTCTCCCCGTGCTCCAAGCCCTTCACGCTCAACGTCTTCGTTTTTACACCCATAAAAATCCCCTCACTTTTTACAGCGCCTGCAGTATTTTTTCACGTGCTTTTCAACCCGCCTTAAAATCGGCGCCATCGTCTCCTTGTTCAGCGAGTAAACGCGCTGCCTCCCGTTTTCCTTCGCTTCGACAAAACTGCATTCCGCAAGCGAAAGCAGCGCGTGCGACACAGTGCTCCTCTCCACTCCGACGCGCTTCGTTATCTCGTTCACGCTCAAAGGCCCTTCTTCAAGCGCTTCCACTATGTCCATCTTCAGCTTCGTCGCGAGCGTTTCGAAAAACGCGTGGCACTTGCACTTCATGCGTGAATTATAATTCACATAATTTATAAGCTTTATGTGTGCTGCTTTTTCGCCCGTGCTTCCGAAAGCCTTTTATGCATTCTTATTCATATATTAGAATAGTTGAATACGTGGTTTTATGGATGGAAGGAAGCAGGTTTACGTTTTGCACGCGCAGTTGTGCGAGACGCTTGCGAACCCAAAGCGGCTTGAGATAATTGACGCGCTCGGCGGCGGGCGGATTTCAGTAAGCGAAATAATGAAGCGAACAGGGCTTGCGCAGTCGAACCTTTCCCAGCACCTGGCGCTCTTGCGGCAGCGTGGCGTAGTGCGCGCGGAGCGGAACGGGAGGAGCGTCCGCTATTCACTTGCCTACCCTGAAACTTCACAGGCTTGCGCTCTCATGCGCCGAGTGCTTATGAAGCAGTTGAAAGAAGGCGAGAATCTCGCAAGGAAAATGAGGTGATTTGAAGTGAAGCTGGGAATAATTATTTCTACGAGCGATGCTGAATCTGTTTGGAATGCTTTCCGCCTCGCGAATTTTTCGAGGAAGGAAGGCGACGAAGTTAAAGTTTTTCTCGTGGGCAAAGCAGTAGATTACGTGGAGGCGAGCACTGAAAAGTTTCCCGCGAAGGCAGAAGCTGAAAAACTCGTCGCTTCCGGTGGCGTGATTCTCGCGTGCGGCACTTGCCTCAAGCTGAGAAACAAGGCTGGCGACGTGCTCTGCCCTCTCTCAACAATGAAAGACTTGTACTCTCTAGTGAAGGAAAGCGAAAAGTTGGTTTGCTTTTAAGCTGGTTTTGGCAATGAAGCTTCTCATGTTCAACACGAACGAGTTTTGGTACAAGACGTTCAGCAAGACTATTGAAGGCGTTGAAACTGTAGAGAAGGAGGAAAGCATTTCGGAAGCAATCGTCGCATTCGTGAACGCGGAAAAGGACGATGAGGGCAGGAAGGATGAGGTCGTGCGCAAGGCAGTAGACAATATTTCTTGGCTCGCGCGCAAGAACGCGCGGGCGAAAATTCTGCTTCACGCGTTCGCCCATCTTTCCGAGAGCAAGTCAAGCCCGGAATTCGCGCAGGCGGCAATAGAAGAGATTTGGACTGCACCCCTAAAAGTGGACAGGTAGATAAGGTTCACTGGAATGAGCAAAAGGGGTGCAATAATGAGGTTGAGGAGAAGGTTTACGAAGGAATTCAAGTTACGTGTAGTGCGGGATATGGAGACGAAGCCGTTTGTC
>JACRGF010000047.1 GCA_016212395.1 Microcaldota archaeon | reverse complement strand
TGCTTCAAGCTGGGCTACCCTCAACCTCAATTCTTCAACTTCATTCATCTCTAATCGCCAAACAGCTTTCGACGAAAAAGAATTTCCACTTTTCGGTCAAAAACCACACGTCGGAGCTCCGACGCAGCTAAACACATACGCAAGCAAACGCTTCCCACGCTCGCCAGCAGAAATGAAAGAAGAAATAGCGAGAGAAGAAACACGACCCGCACGCCTGCCATCGAAAACACGAAAATGACGTTTGTGAAACCCAGCACGGCTGGAAGGGTTTACGCGCATGCCGACGAAGCCCATGCTTGAAAAGTATGCGTTAATCAGAATAAAAACTTTGCTTCACGCACCAAACTTCAACTTGCACGAACGAAACACGCGCGAACAAAAAAACGCTGAAAATTATTTTCTGCTTGCTTCCAGCACGCTTAATTCCTCGAAGAAAGGAAAACGCTTTTTCTCCAGAACGCGGACGAGAAAACCTTTTCGCTTCAACACTCTAATCGTTTCCCCAGTGCCAGCGTAGGAAGAGTGAAGCAACAGCAATTTTCCTTTCGGCTTGAGGAATTTTTCGAACTCGCGCAAGAAAATATCAACCACAACACGGCCGCTTTCGCCTCCGTCCAACGCCTTGTCGAGAAGAACGTTGCGCGTCTTGTCGCTCTCGCTAGTAGGCAGGTAAGGAGGGTTGAACAAGACGAAGTCGAACTTTCCTTCAACTTTCTCGAACAAGTTGCTGTCGAAAAAAACGCAATTATTCTTGTTGTTCGCGTCTGCATTAAAACGCGCGTTCTCTAAAGCAACAGGGTTAACGTCTACTCCAACAACTTCGCTTCCGCGTGAAACAAGAGCTTGAATTCCGCACCCAGTGCCAACATCCAACACGCGCCCGCTTGCAGTTCGCGAATACTTTGCTAAAAGAAAACTGTCTTCAGCTGGAGCGTAAACACTGCTGAAAATAAAGAACTTCAAGCCCTTGAACTCAAAGCTTGAGGAAATGCTAGATCCATTCGATAGGGATTCTTTCAATTCCAGCACCTGTCCTCAAAACTTTAGGCTTTCCTCCTGAAAAATCGATTACTGTAGAAGCAGTGCCCTGCGCAGTCTTTCCGCAGTCTATAATCACTGAAACTCCGTCCACCATCGTTTTTTCCAATTCGCTCACTTGCGTTGGCGCAGGCTTGCCTGAAGTGTTCGCTGAAGTTGAAGTGATTGGAACTCCAAGCTCGCGCACGAGGCGTTTCACGAAAACGTGTTCAGGCACGCGCACTCCAACAGTTTCAGTTGAAGAAACGCCTTCAGCCAACTTGCTTGACTTTTTCTTTTTCAAAACAATAGTAAACGGGCCTGGAAGCAGGGAAGTTATTTGCCCTGCCTGCTCTCCGTCCAGCTCGCAGTATTTCTTCAGCATTTCCAAATCAGAAACAACAATGGAAACAGGCTTGTCCCTGCCTCCCTTCAACTCAAGCAGCTTCACAACAGCCTTCGCGTTCGTCGCGTCGCAACCCAACCCGTAAAGCGTGTCAGTAGGGTAAACTACGAGCTTGCCTGAAGCAACAGCTTCCTTAGCGCGAGAAAAAGCCTCATCGTAAAAATCAATGCCAATAATCTTGCCAGCCATAAAACCACAAACAAAAAACAACGAATAAATTACTGCAAACAAAACCAGTCAAAACAACTCGCGACCACTAAAAACAAAACTCCGAAACCCAAAACTCCAAAACGTCTAAACTCACAACCTTGTTATTCCCCATAATACGAGTAGGACAGAGCCTATCAGCACGAGCGGGACGAGCAACCGCATTATCGCGACAATAGAGTTGACTGTGCCGATGAGTTCGCTGCTTTGGTTTACTCCGAACACGTTTATTTTCACGCGCTCGCTTTCAACTCCAGCTTCAACTTCACTCGAGTTCTTGAATGCGTTGAGGACTGCCTTGACAGCAGCGTCAGTCAACTCCTGCTTTCTGCTCGAGCCGAGAGGGTTCAAAACACTGCTCACGGTATTAATGCTGTGAGTGTCAGTAGTGTAAACCTCGCAAACGCCAACTCCAGTTCGTTCTTTCACGGCATCAAGCAACTCGCGCCTGAACGCTGGAGTAATTCCATTCGCGTCAAACAGCAAGACAGCGTAACTCTTGTTTTGAACGCTGAACACTGCAGCACGCAAGCCGTTCTCGCCCACTCCGCACTCTTTGCCCAAACCGCTCAAATTATCAACGCTCACTCCGAGCTTTACGGCATTATTGTTGCTTTTGCTTGACAAGATTTTTTCCATCGCGTCAGAATACTCGAACCCGATAGGGTCGCCGGACTCTACGTAAACGATTTCGCCAGTCTCTGCATTGTGCGCGTCTATTACTACCGCACGCTTCAAGCCCAATGACAATGCCTTGTTCTTCAACGCAAGCCCGAGAGAAAAATCAATGTCTTCAGTAGTGCGCGGAGCCCTGCTCAAGCCGAACAACGCAGAGTCATTAAACCGAATGCAGTGGACTCTGCTCGTGCCGTTCTTTTCGAACTCGAGCGAGCCAACAGCCTTCCTGAAAACAACGCGCTCCAGCGCTTTTTCTGAAGCAAACGCAATCTTTTTAGCATCAGCGCTGAAAGTCGGGTTGAAATCATGAGTTGCAGTGCCGTGAAAAACAAACACTGGAGCGCCAAGCTTATCCTCCAAAAGGCGCGAAATCAGCTTGGGGTAATCGCTCCCGCCCAAGTTTCCGAACGGCCCGAAATGAACGTGCGGAACGACAAATAACGCTTTCAACTGCCCTTTAGCCTTGAAAGCAGCAACGTCAACGATGGTGACAACGTCCTGCCCAACGCTTTCAAACAAAGACTCCAAATCCTTGCTCTGCCTAAGCCACTGCGCCAAGAAAAACGACACGGCGTCAACAGAACTCACGCCGAAATTACGCTTCATGGGCGCGTTGACAAGCCAAAAAATCGCGTAAGCAGCAGCGAGAAACACGAGGGAAGAAAAGTAAATCTTGACGAGCAAAGAAGCAGGGTCG
Source organism: Microcaldota archaeon (assembly GCA_016212395.1). GTDB lineage: Archaea > Micrarchaeota > Micrarchaeia > Burarchaeales > JACRGF01 > JACRGF01. The sequence continues at coordinate 17,203 of JACRGF010000047.1, read as the reverse complement.
ACAACGCCAACATCGCCAACAAAAACAGGCTTGAGCAGAACAACTGCAGCAAGCAGGAACGCCAAGTTGTAAAGCGCCTGCACTGAAGCAAACAAGAAAGAGGAATAACGCAAGCCGAAAACAATCTTTCCGATAAACCACCACAAAACGAAAACAAAGCCGTAACCGACAATAATAAATCCCAAAGAACCTCCCAAGACAGGAATGCCGAGCGCTGAAACAACTCCGGCAAGCAAATAGAAAATAGAGTAAACAAAAGCGCACGCAAACGAAAGGAAAACCATCCTGCGGAAAGACAACTGCCTCTTGAAAAGCGCAGTAGTAAACGCAGCAAGCACAGCAGGCACAGTAACGAGAAACAAGCCTGCACTAGCGCCGAACAACAACGAAAAAAAGTCGCTCTTGCCGACTATAAGCAACTCGCCGGCAAAACCAAAAGCAACGCCCAAAACAACGAGCAACGCCAAAGTGTTGAAAGAAGAAGGCAACGCCTTGAAATAACGCGTAAGCTTCACAGCCTTCTCCCGCGTGTTAGAATCATTCAAAACAAAAACCTCCGAAACACAAAACTCCAAAACTGCAAAACTCAAAACTTCTAAACTCCCAAACCCCTAAACCCCAGAAACAAAACTTCTAAACACAAAACCCACAAAACAAAACTCCGAAACTTCTAAACCCCTAAACTGCAAAACTTCAAAACTCCAAAACATTCTAATCTGCCACAAATAAAAACCTGCCCTAACCTAATAAACTAATGAAAAAAATATGCCCTAAATGCGGGGCTGACAGCGAAGAGCGAAAGTTTGCAGGAAGCTTCTGCGAAGACTGCGCATCAGGCAAGGCAAGCATTCAAACTCCAGCGAAAATAGAATTCAAAGAATGCAAAATGTGCGGGAGAATATGGCTACGCGAGTGGACGCAGAAAACAACGAAAGCACTCGAAGAATACATAATCTCAAAATGCAAAGGCGAACACGCGAACGCGCACGCAAAAATAACAAGCGAAAACGCAGAAGTAACGTTCATAGTCAAAAAAAACGATTCACTACTCGAAACAACGCGGAACATCCCCATAGAATTCGAGAACACGATGTGCTTGGACTGCAGCAGGGAAAGCGGAGGATACTTTGAAGCAATAATCCAAATACGCGGAAGCAAAGAAAACGCTGAACGCACGCTCAAAAAAATAGAACGCCAACTCACGCGAAACACGTTCATCGCCAAAACAAAAGAAAGCAAAGGAGGGTACGACATGTACGCTGGAAACAGCAAGGCAGCAGGAGAAGCACTCAACTCACTCGAACTAAGCCCAACGAAAGCATACAAGCTGTTCGGAGTGAAAGAAGGAAAAAAAATATACCGCACAACGTACTGCGTGAGAGTGTAAAAAGAAAGAGGGCTTATTTTTTTATTTTGAACTTGAACCCGTAGTGAATCAAGCCTTCTTTTCCTTCTTCCTGTATTTTCCTGAAAACCATTTCAACTGGAGTTCCGAAGCCCAAATCGTTTTCAGAGCAGTCTACAACCTGCGCGGTAACGCGCGGGCCTTCGCTCAACTCCACGATGGCAAGAACGTACGGAGCTTCCAATTCAAATCCTTCAGGAGGAACTTGGACGGTAGTGAAGGAATAAATTTTGCCTTCTCCTTTAAACTTTTTTTCAACCATCTTGCCTTTGCGCCTGCACGACGGGCAGACAGGCCGGGTTGGGAAAAAGTTTTCCTTGCACGTCTCGCAATGCGAGCCGATCAACCTGTAACGGTTCGGAATCAAACGCCAAGTTAAAGCAGATCCTGACTTCATAAAAACCAACCCTCAAAAATCCTAAACTTCGAAACCCCAAAACTCCTAAACTCCAAAACTTCAACACTTCTTAAACAAGTGGACAACTGCAGTCGCACCGCTTCCTCCAACATTGTGCGTCAAGCCAAGCTCGGCATTCTTCACCTGCCGTTCTCCTGCCTTGCCTCGCAACTGCCACGTTATTTCAACAGCCTGCTTCACGCCAGTAGCGCCAACAGGGTGGCCGCAGCCCTTCAAGCCACCGCTCGTGTTCACTGAAACGTCGGAATTCAACGCAGTAAAACCGTCTTCAGTAGCCTTGCCGCCTTTTCCTTTCTCGACGAAACCCAAGTCTTCGATAGCCATTATTTCAGCAATTGTAAAGCAATCGTGAACTTCAGCAACATCAACGTCCTTAGCTGAAACTCCTGCTTGCTGGAACGCCTTGCGCGCTGCAATCTGCGTTGCCTTCAACTCAGTCAAGCTCTTCCGGTCATGCAAAGCGATAGTGTCGCTTGCCTGCGCGCTCGCTATAATCTCAATAGGGCAGTCTGAATACTTTTTCGCCTTTTCCAACGAAGCCAAAATGACTACTGCAGCGCCGTCAGTAATAGGCGAGCAATCCAAAACTTTCAAAGGAGAAGAAACTTCCTTGCTTTCCAAAACTTCCTCGAGCGTTACAGGCTTTTGAAACTGCGCAAACTTATTCTTCGCAGCATTCAAGTGGTTCTTCACGCTCACAGCAGCCATCTGCTCGACGCTAGTCCCGTATTCTTTCATGTGCCTGCGCGCCATCAACGCGTAAATGCTCGGGAACGTCGCACCCATGAACAACTCCCACTCTTGGTCCCCAGCGCCGCCCAAAGCAGTAGTAACTTCTGCAGTGGAAACATCAGTCATCTTCTCAACGCCACCCACCACTACAACATCATGCAAGCCGCTCGCAACAGCCATGAAACCCTGGCGCAACGCCAAACCACCGCTCGCGCACGCTGCCTCAACGCGAGTTGCAGGAATAGGGTTCAAACCCATGTAATCAGCAATCAAAGCAGTAATATGCTCTTGGCCAATCAGCCTGCCAGCAGCCATCGTGCCACCGTAAAGAGCATCAATCTCCTCGCCCTTCAAATTCCCGTCCTGCAACGCCTGCACTCCAGCCTCGATAATCAAGTCGCGGAAGCCCTTCTCCCAATGCTCGCCGAACTTGCTCATCCCAACTCCAACAATAGCAACACGCCTCATAAAAACCACAACACAATAAACAGTTTCGAGTTTTGAAGTCTTGAAGTTTTGCACTTTCGAAACGCCTAAACTACAAAACTCCAAAACTTCTAAACCCCAAAACTCCTAAACCACCCAAATATAGCAAACAAAGAATATAACTCTACACGTCAAACCTGTTCGCTTGAACGCCGAAACTCTTTTTATGCGACGTTGGCGGCTCGAGCCGCCCGTGAGTTTTGTTCGTTGGTTTCGTCGAATTACTTTTCGGGTTTGCTATAAGTCTACAAACTCTTCAATTTTCTCCTGTGCTTTACGTACAACGCGTACGACAAGTAATGCTTGTCTTCAATGTACTCCTTTACAGTCTTCACGCCCTTCTTCCTCTTTTCAACAATTCCGTCAGTAACGTTAATGACGAACGCGTCGCTTCCAGCACCACTTCCGAAAGAAGTCACGAAAATCCTCGCGCCAGGCTGCGCTTCATCGAGAACAGCAGCCAATCCAATCATCGTCGCGCCAGAGTAAGTATTGCCAATCACTGGAGTAACCAAGCCAGGCGACAGTTTAGCTTCTTCAAAGCCAAGCATTTTCGCAACCATGCGCGGAAACTTTCCATTCGGCTGGTGGAAAACAACGTAATCAAAATCCTTTGGAGCAGTGCCTGTTTTTTCAAGCAATCCCTTCGCGGCACTCGTGACGTGCTTGAAGTAAGCAGGCTTGCCGGTAAAACGCCCACCGTGAGAAGGAAACTCTGCTTCAGGCCTGCGCCAAAAATCAGGAGTGTCAGTAGTGAAAGAAAAAGTGTCTTCAATAACAGCAACAGACTCCTTGTCGCTTCCAATAATAAACGCGCCAGCTCCAGCACTCGCAGAATACTCCAACGCATCACTAGGCTTTCCCTGCGACGTATCAGAGCCAATAGCCAAGCCGTACTTTATCATTTTGCTCGCAACCATACCCATGCAACACTGAATGCCTGCAGTGCCAGCCTTGCACGCGAACTCCAAATCAGCAGCAGTCAAATTCGGAGCAGCGCCTATTGCCTCGGCAACAATCGTCGCAGTAGGCTTTACAGCATAAGGGTGAGACTCGCTCCCAACAAAAACAGCGCCAATCTCCTTCGCAGAAATGCCGGAATAAACCAGAGCATTGCGCGACGCCTCGACAGCAAGCGTTGCAGCGTCCTCGTCCAACGCAGGAACGCTCTTCTCCAAAATCCCAAGCCCATCCTCAATCCTGCGCGCGTCCTCACCCCACACGCTCGCGATCTCCCCAGCCTTAATCCTATACTTTGGAACACACGCGCCAAAACCAACAATCCCAACCAAACAAAACACCTTAAACAGTTTCGAGTTTTGAAGTTTAGAAGTTTCGGAACATTCGAAACTCGCAACCAACAAAACCCAAAACCCTTACCCAAAACACCCAAACAATACAAACACAACAAATATTCACACGCAAAAAAAAACCACACGCAAAACCACTCAAAACAACTGCAAAACTATTCAAAACAAATCAAAACCACATAGACGAAACTATTCAAAACTACTCGAAACAACTGCTTACAGTTTCTTCAATTCCGCAGCAATCTTGTCCAACGGCATGTTGGTAGTAAGCACTGGAATCTGCTCTTTCTGCGCGATTTTCAACGCGAGCTTGTCCACTTCCTTGTCGTTCAACTCGTGCAAAACTACAATGCTCGGCTTCATCTGGGAAACGCGAATGACGACCATCGGGCTGCGGCCAGTTGAAACTTCAGTGAAAACAAACGCACGCTCGCTCATCGCGCCGTAAAGCTTTGGAAAATCAGAGCTCGGCAAATCCAAAATGACTTTAATCGAGTTGATGAGCGTGTACCCGTAAACTTTCTTTTTGTCAAGCAACTCCTCGTTCGCAATCGGCTTGCCTTTAATCAGCTTCATAAAGTCAACGCCGCCAATCGAAGAAGCAAACTCGTGAACCTCAAAAAACTTTTCACTATCCTCCTCGCTGAACTTCTGCGCCACTTGCCCGCCGCGCGCCTTGTCAAGAGAAAGCAACGCCTCAACAAACCTGCGCACGACGACAATGCCAGGGCTCTTACGCCTGTTGCCCTCGTAATCGCTGATGGTGGAAGCGGAAATGTGAAGAAACTCGCCCAGTTCAGCCTGCGTAATCCCGAAAATCTCACGCCACTTCTTCATCGTCCCGCCAGGCGTCTCGCTCAATGCAATCTCGCCCGCAATCTTAGACCGAAGACCCTCCACTCCCATGCAAAAATTATGCCCAAAAACGCTTTTAAAACTATCGAACACACATACGCTTTTTGACGAACAAGCAAGTGCATGGGATTTAAATAAAAGCAAAGCAAAATAGAGCAAGGGAAAACGCATGGCTTTGAAAACACCGCATAGAGTAAGGCAAGGCGCGCCTGCTGTTGGGAGAGAAGGAGTAAAGCAAACGTGGGAATTGAAGCCAGGGCAAACATTCAAGCCCTTGGGCGCAGGAGGCTTTTTCATGCAAATAGGCAAGCCTGAAAGAGCAGGAGAGAAGAAGAGAACGCAAAAAACACCAACCAGTTTAAGAGAAGAGAACACTACTGTTCAACTGCACGCAGCAGAACGCCCTGCACGAATTGCTTACGTTGAAGGAAAAATTTACTTGATTAAAAACAAAGAGAGAAAAACAGTTGGAGTGGGAAAAAAGTACGACTGGTTCAAAGCAACGTGGATTTCAGGAAAAAGGGTTAAAGCAACAGACGAACAGGAAGCCAACGCAGAGCCAGGGCAGATTACCTCGCAACAATCGTTTGAATTCAAGAGGCTTGAAAGATTCCGCATTGAACAGTTCAAGCAGGATTTGGTTAAGGAAGCAAGGGAAAACCCGAATTCTGACTGCGCGAAGTTTATCAAGCAAAACGCGCAAGCAATGAACTTGCAAATCGCTTAGAAAAAAAAAAAACAGGAAAAAGCAAGTCAAGCAAGTTTAAAACGTTAAGGGGAGAGAAGAGTTAAAAGTGAAATGTTTTGAAGCTCGCTGCAGGAGAAGAGTTAAAGGTGAACGTATTTGAAGCTCGCGTATTTTACTGAAACTTATTTGCCGAACAGGGACGGAGTAGTGTCGTCCATTCTCTCGTTCAGGAAGGAATTGGAAGCGCAAGGCAACGACGTGTTCGTCTTCTGCCCAGGCACGCGGAAGGCAAAGAAAGAAAACAAGGACGAGCGCGTGTTCTACCACAATTCCACGACGTTCAAGCCTTACCCTGAATACCAGATAGCGCTGTTCCCGTTCCTCTCCCAGAAACGAGTGCGCGCGCTCGAGTGCGAATTAGTCCACTCGCACGGAATGGCGACAATGGGTCTCGCAGCATTGAACATAGCGCGCGCGCTCAAACTCCCAGTAGTCGGCTCGTTCCACACGCTCGTGCCTGAAGCAGTCCACTATATTTCAAGAGGCACTACGCTAAAGCAACTAACGAAAAAAATAGCTTGGAGGTACGTAAAATGGTATTACAACTCGTGCGACGCGACCATCGCGCCAAGCGAGCCGGTGAAAGAAATAATCGAAGCGCAAGGGTTCAAAAACGTGCACGTAATCCCGAACGGAGTGGACGTGAAAAAACTAAACCCGAAAATAAACCGGGAAAAAATAAAGAAAAAACTAGGGCTCGAGAACAACAAGATAGTGCTTCACGTCGGGCGCTTAGTTCATGAAAAAAACTTGGACTTGCTCATAAACTCTGCAATGCTCGTGCTCGAAGAACAGCCTGACGCGCGCTTCGTAATCGCAGGCAAAGGCCCTGTGGAAAAACACTACAAGCAGGCAGTAGAACGAAAAGGATTGAAAAACAGGTTTATTTTCACAGGGTTTGTTCCTGACAGCGAACTGCCTTATTATTATGCAGCAGCAGACTGCCTCGCGTTCCCATCCAAATTCGAAACGCAAGGCTTGGTAGCGCTTGAAGCAATGGCGTGCGGAACCCCAGTAGCAGGCGCAGACTATTTGGGAATAAAAGAAGTCGTGAAAAACGGCTTCAACGGGCACACGTTCAACCCTGACTCTGCAGACGAATGCGCGCACGCAGTAACGAAAACAATGAAAGAAAAAAACAAGCTCTCGAAAAACGCGCGCAAAACAGCAGAAAAATACTCCATCCAACAATGCACCAAAAAACTCGAAAAACTATACGAAACGCTCCTGTAAAAAAAAAAAAAAATAGAAAAACAAATGGAAGAAAAATAAAAAGAAAAAAAAATCAATAACATGTAAAAAAACAAATGGAGAAAAAAATCATGCGAAAATTTTTTTAATTGTTTTTTCTTCTTTTCTTCAAAACTCGCTTTTGCCGCGTTCAAGCTTGCGGTTTTTATTTTCTTCAAACCCACCTTTGCCTTCGGAGTATTCTCGACTCGAACTCGTCAACGTTGGAGAACGCCACCCTGCCGGTCTCGCAGAACATTTTAAGCGAAACTACGACAGGGTGGGTTGCGTTCAATTTTTTCTCGAACAATTTCTTTTCATCATCGCTCGCAAACAGCACGAGCGTCTGGCCTTTCACTGCAGTCTCGAGAATTTCAGGAATGTTCTTGTCGCCTTCGTAAACGTGAACGAACACTCCTTCGCCGAGCGCGATGAATGAGTCGCAGTCTTTGCGCTCGCCGAAGTCAGTAAAGCGAATTGCGTTGTTGATGCACGCGTCCCGCATTCTCCTGAAAACAGACAAGTGCCGAGCGCTCTTCCCGCTCTCTCCAGCCCATTTCTTTAAAGAGTACAAGCCGAATGCTTCGACGACGTCGCCGCGCGCGCGCAGAGCGTCAAGCAAACGCTCCAAATTGTAGTCGCCAATCGAAATTTCGCGGCCGAAGTAAACGATTTTCCTGAAGCCTTCCTTTAATTCTTTCAAGCTCAAAGGCATGAAATTCCAGCCGTAATCCCTGTTGATCTGGTTGAACAAGTCAAGGATAGTTTCCTTAGGCAAAGGAATCAAGCGCTTTGAAGTAGGCGGAAAGTCCGGAACGTCAATGCCGTAATAAACTTTGTCAGGCCGCTTCAGCAAATACCCGATTAGAAACACGAGGCCGACAAACATGAACCCGAACAAGTAAAGGGGGTTGTCCCACCAGTTTTTAGGCGTAACGTAAAGCCTGCTGATTTTCACGTAACTGCCGGCAACCTCTATTTCGAAAGTGTGGTTGCCTTCCGCGAAACGCCTGTTCAAAAAATACTCTAAAGCCATGGGGTCCTGGCTGGATTTCTTCGGGTCAGCAGCGTCGAGAACCCGCTCGTCCTTCCCGTCCAAGCGGATTTTCACTTTCCTCAACTTTACAGGCTCTCCATCCGCAACAGCCTTGAAAGTAAAGTAGCCGGAGCCGAAATTAATAGTTTCAGGCCGAATGTCAATGTTGTTCGCGTGAAGGAAAGACTGCGCGTACACGCTGCCCTGAGAGTCAACTGCCCTGACGATATAATCACCGCTTGAAACAACAAACTCGTAAGGCAACGTCAAAGAATAACCGCTCGTTGGAGTAATCGTTTCTTCATGCAAAGGAATTTTCGCGACAGTCCCAACCGAGCCGTCCACTTGAAGAAACACGTTCACAGGCTCCCTGCCAACCCAAGCGCTTGAAGGCTCGTTGAACACCGACTCGACGTCCATCCTCCCACCCAACCCGCCCGGGAGGACAGTGGACTCGTGCCTCAAATCACCCCGCACAGTAATCGGAAAAGACGCGAACAACGTTTTCCCGAAAGTAGAATTATCCAAGCCGACCGCTGAAACAGAAATTTTTCCCCACGAGTCCCGCTTGTCAAACGCGGAAGAAAAAACAAAGCCCGAAGCATCAAGGCTTCCGTTCGAAGACGCTTTAAAGCTTGAAGAACCGCTTCCCACAAACTTGTTCTTGAACGCCTGCTGCCACGCAGTCTCGTCAACCAACTGCACTATAGTCTCTGCAGCAGAACGCGGAGTTCCCCAACCCGCGTCAAGCGTCTGCGGAAGGAACAACACGTAGCCGGAATCACCGAAGTTTACTGAACTCATAGAACCGTGAACGCTGGCAACAGAAACAAACTCCCTGCCCCGTACGCCGTACTGCGGGTTCAGCAACTGAATGCCCTCGCTCGCGCCACTCACAGGAATAAAGTCAAGCTTGAAAGAGTCGGAGAGATTAACCAAATTGAGCTTGTCAGGAGGAATCCTTCCCTCCAACTCAGACTCAGCGCCCTTGTTGAAGCCCATTCCCATGTAGATTACGACGAAGCCTTTGCGAGTCAAGCTCGTGACATCAAAACCGTCCTTGTCAAGCCCGAGGAAAGACGCTGGAAAAAACCCGGAAGGAACAACGACTATTGCATTCGAATTTGCAGGAAGCCTCTTCAACTGCTCAACGTGAACTTCAACCAAATCAAAATTCCTGCTCTTCAACTCAGCCTTCAAAAAATGCTTGAAGTCATCGTAAGAAATCGCCTGGTCGCGCTTGGACTTGAGAATGAAAACCTTCTGCGGGACAGGGTCTTTAAACAAGTCAAGCGCAACACGCGCCTCGCGCAAATCCTTTCCAGACAAACGGAAAGCAGAGAATCCAACGTACGAATTGCTTTTCCCGAAAGAAGCAACGCCCCCGTCCAACGGAATCAACTCTACAAAAGGAGAAACGTTCAAAGAAGCAGGAGGAGGCGGAGGAGGAAGCTTTGAAACCATGTAATAAAGAAAACCAACAGCCAAAGCCAAAACAATTACGAACGTGAGAAAAACCATTAACAGCTTGCTCCCGAACGTCTTCATGTACGGAGTGACTTTCACAGCCATCTCGGCGTCAACAGAAACGTCCTTGGGCTTCAGCATCTTCCTGAAAATAGCGCCAACCATGCCCCTGACAACAGCAGCATCAAGCTTGTGAGCGCGCAGAGTCTTAAAACGCTTCACGAGCGGAGCCTTCTTCTTCACAGAAAAAGAATAAGCCTGCTTCGAAAGCCGCACGTTCAAAAGCTCATCAAGACGACCAGCCATAAAAACCAGTTTCACAACTCACACTTAAAAACACTTTCTAACCCCCCACGCGCACGACAAAGAAAACAAACAAAACACGAACGCAAAAAAACAAGCAAAAACAAACACGCAAAACAAACAAAAAACGAGCAACACCGCAAACAAAATTAAAAATGCGAATTGTTTTTGCGTGCGGAGAAGAAAAAAAATAAGCAAGATGTTATTCAGTCTTTTCCTGACAGCACGCCGTCCATCACCATCTTGTTCAGCAACTGCTCGACGCGCGCAGCGTTCACTTTATAGACTTTGCAGAACTCGGACAAGTTGATGCTGTTCTCGTGCTCTTCAATCCAATCCTGAATCTTCACTTCAAGCAACTCGTCGGAATACGTTTCAAGGTCTTTCACGCGCAATACGAGCTCGTCGTTCTTGTTCTTCAAATCCATGTTGTCCTTGCCCAAGCGGTCGTTCGAAGAACTCAACATGTCGATTTTCTTCTTAAGCATTTCAGAGTCAGCCTTCAAATGGTCGTACTTCGCGAAAACATCTTCGTAACTCGAACTCGCAAACTCCGTCAAGCCCTTCAAACCGCCGTCAAGCAACTGGTACAACTCGCGCGAGTCAACATCGTAAACATCGCCAAGCAAAGTAAGCAAGTTCAAGAAAAACCTGAAAACGTCAATCCTGCGCTTGCTCGGGCTCATCGACGGAGTAATAGTATACTTTACTTCAATCCGGTCAGGCTTCAAGTAAACAAGCGAAAACAAGTAAGGATTCCGCTGAATGTCACGGCTCTCCACGTTAATCAAAACAAGCACGTCCCCCTCGCCAACCACTTCCAAAAACTCGAGCGGAGACAACACGCGCACCACGTCGTCCAAACTCTTCCGCCTCAACGCGCGAACGCGAAAACCATCCACTTTCGGATCCTTAGACTCAACAACTTCCTCAACCATGAAATTCAACTCTAAGCAAATAATTCTTTTATTTCTTCTTTACTATCGCAGGCCAGTAAACCAACAGCGAAAAGCACAGCAGGAACAGCAAAAACGCGACTCCCAAAACAATGCCGTTCAACCCGCCGAGAAAACCCAAGACAATCGCTATAACAGCGCCCAACCCGCCGTTAGTAATCAAGCTCTGCTCGAAACGCTTCCTCCGCTTCTCCTGCTCTGGAACGCACTCACCGCACACTACGAGCCTGTTGCCTGTCGCAACGCGAAACTTTTGCTTGAACCTGCGGATAAACTGAATCACCGCGTCATCAACAACTTCAATGCCGTGCTTGTCCTTAGTGCAGACAATGCACTTGCCCTTCGCCTCAACCCCAACCTTTTTAATCATGCAAACACACCTTCCACAAAACACAACCGCAAAACAAATAAAAACCACAAAAACGAAACTATTTTTTCTTGGGCTCTTCCTTTAAAATAACTTCGGTAATGTCCTTATCATCCATTCCCAACTTTTTCTGGTCGGATTTCCCGAAAACATTAATTATAGTAGAGTCTTCCAAGCCCACATCCTTCAAGAACAACGTAATATTGCTTCGCGCAATCCCGTACTTTTCAAGCAAAATCACGAAGTTGATAACGTCCAAGTGCCTGTTCTTCTTGTCGAACAAGCCAGTAATCTCTTCAACGTTCGCGTCACTCAAGCCAAAGCCCCTCAACTTCCGCTTCAACTCTGTTCTCTCAAATGAATAAGTTTTAGCCAAGTCACCCACCCCCATTTTCGGCCCGAGCACAGACTCGATGTCCAAGAAGTATTCAACCAACGGCTCCTCGCCGTCAATCCTGTCAAGCAAAAACGTTTCGCTGAACGGCGACGCAGTCTGGAAAGCCATGTTCACGGCACACTCACCCACTCCGAAACGGCTTATAGACTCGCGCATGAAACCGCTGAAATTCAAGCTGTTCTGAATATAATCCATGAAACGCTCGAACTTAATGCGCAGAATAAAAGTAGTGCCGACGTTAGAAAAAATAGATTCGCTAATGTCAGTCGGATTCTGGCTCGCGACAATCAAGCCGAACTGGTACTTCCTGCCTTCACGCACGATCATGACAGCATCACTATTCTCTTCTTTAGCAACCTTCCACGCTTCATCAAGCACGCAATTGGACGAAAAAAGCCGGTTCACAACGAAATTGCGGTGCGCCTTGGTAGTGATATCGTAGACAAACTTTTCTTCGGAAGGAACTTCCCGTTTTTCTTTTACTCGAACGAATTCAACTTCCGAATCAGAGAGTTTTCTCAACTGCTTCAACGAAGGAGTTTCATCATACGAGTCGTTCAACAAGCCGCTGATTCTGCCAACCATTTCTCTCGAAGGATTAAAGACGCCGTACTCGTAATTGTCGACTGCTATTCCAATCTCGCCCCGGAACGCTTTTGAACTCGCCCCGACTTCTCCTCTTATTTCAGTGAATAAACGCCCGACTGGAACAACGCCTTGCTTTACGAACGACTTGCCGCCCATGCCAGCCAACGCGCGCTCGCATGACTCGCACTTGCTTGTTTCCCTGAAGCCAATCTTGCCAATAAAATTTTTCACGCGGGAAACTCCTGAAACGATTACTAACGGAATGCGTTTTGCATCAACTATTTTCCCGCTCGGAACTCGGGTTTTTCTCCCCCCACCATAGTTGACATAAGAATGCACGCCGACACGCAACAACAAGTCTTGAACTAGCCTTGCTTCAGTTTCCCCACTCGGGCAAAGAGTAACGCATGCGGAAGAGTAGCCTCCGCTCGCCTTTAAACTGATGGACCCATCGCCGTCAGCGTAACCCTTCAACCACTCGCAAATAAACTGTTCCGGAAACTGAAGCAAAACATTGCTTGAAATGTTCTTGAACAACCTCGCTATCAACGCATTCGAAACAATCGACGAATTGTTATAACGCGTGACTTTCACGTTTCCAAAGCACGCCTGCATTTTCTCTTTGAACAACGCATGAAGCCACGCATCAACAGATACTAGCTCGACGTAATAGCCTTCTCGGTCGATGTAGCCATCAGCTTTGACCAAACCATGCAAGTAAGCAAGTTCAGGAGTCAACTGCGCAGGCACGCGTATGACAGTATTATGCGCGCTTAATTCAAGAAGATTCTTTTTGACTTCCACCCAGTCCAACCCTGCAATCTGAACAAATGACTTGAACTCCTTAATGCGCGCCCTCTGATTCGCCGTTATTGATTTCATTCGCTGAACTGGAATTCCAGCAGCTTCAGACAATTTGTTTCTCCCACCGCACGCCTGCTTCGCCTTTTCAAAAACTTCTTCAAACGCCTGCCCGCAAACGCTTGCCTCTTCAGGCAATAAATCGATTGTTGAAGGAACTGTGCTGCTTGTTCTCAGCATCTTCGGGGAAAACAAGCAATCCCCTGCTTCAATGTCTTTCGACTGCCTCCACTCCACAACGCCGTTCTTCAAAACAGGCATCTGATGGTCAGGAGTAACACGCAAAACACTGCCATTTTCAGCCACGAGTTCAAACATTTTTTCAGGCGCTTCAATTTTTTGGCATGCGACGATCTCGTCTTCAGCTAATTTCAGGTTTTCATCAAAACACTGTATCTTTTCCCCAAGCAGCCCTTTCTCGTAAACCTCTTTTATCTTAACATTCACTCCACTCGCAAGCGTGACTTCTTCATCTCCATGCATGCAAAGCAACTTCAAGCCCTTCGTGGGGCTCCAGCCTTCCTCACGCATTTTCTCCTTCAAAAACTGAAGCATGCTCAACGCAGCCAAGCCCCTGAACACTTCGTCAGGCAAGCCACTCAAATCCAAATCAACCAACCCAATGCTCGTCAATTCCTCGAGCTTGATAGTGCTCTGCTCTGCAAAAAAATCTTCTCCCTCACGCGTAAACTTTTTCACCCTGAAAACCGCGTTCTCCAACTCTGCAGGAAACTCGTAACTGCCAGCGTCAAGACGCTCCTCCAAAATCTTTTGAACGTCCTTCAACGTCGGAGGAATGAGGAGGTTGCCGAGCGCGTCGCGCTGCATCTTGTCAGCCATGCGGAAGCCCTTGCGCGCGTAAGCCTCGTCAATCGACAGCTCGGTAAGCCTGCGCTGTTCAGGGTACTGGCCCAAATCAGTCAGAATTTCAAGAGTGCGAATCACTTGCTTCACGCGGTCAATAGGCTTCATGCCAGCCAAGTCAAGCAAATTAATGTAACTCCCCTTCCCGAGAGAAATCACCTTGCCTCCAGTCTGCTTCACCCAATCCTTGTACTCGCCAGCCCAATCAATAATAAACGCGTTCGCGCCCCACACGAAACTCGCGCGCGTGAGAAACGTCTTCACGAAATAACTTTTGCCCGCGCCAGAAATGCCTACAATTGCAATGTGAGGGTTCGTAACATTCTTGTAACTCCAGTGGAAAGGAACGTGAAAAATCTTCGTCCTCCCAATGTAAATAGAATTCGCAGGGTCACCCATCAAAAAATCTTCAGGAGGCTCGGGCGGGCGAATAAAAAAATTCCTCCTCGCCAAACTATTCGAGTAAATCGTCCTCTTAGCCTGATCGTCCAAATTCCCCATCAAACAACACCACAACAGTTTCGAGTTTCGAAGTTCTAAAGTTTCGAACTGCCATCAAAACTACAAAACTCCAAAACTTCTAAACTTCTAAACCCCTAAACCCCAAAACTTCAAAACTACAAAACTCCTAAACTCCAAAACTTCTTATTTACAATCCAACCTGCTCGTCGAGCATTCTCGCAGTCGGAGGAATAAAGTACTCCCACTCGAAGCACTGCTTCATCTCCTCGCCCACTAGAGGCACTACTTCAACGTTCAACGCGTTCGAAACGAGCGTGCGCAGTTCTGCAGCCTGCGCTTTCACAGCAGCAGTCGCAGAATCCTTCGTAATACCAGAAGAGGTAGTCATCAAGTAACACATGCTGCCCATTGGCTTCACTCCGCCAGCCAAGCGCGATAATTGAGCGTCCCACATTGACTTCTCGCGCTCGTAACGGTCTATTCTCAACGGGTCAGGCTCAGGCTTGTCCATTTCCCTCTGCAAACGCAACTGCGCCTCCATTCTGCGAGTCTCAATGTTTTCCCTGTACTTCGCCAAATCCTTCACGTAAACCATCATGCTGAACTTCACGACGCTCTTAATGCCACTGATGGCACGCTCGAAATACTGAGTGTAAACCCTCTGCTCATCGTCACCCTTCTCAGTGGTAGACTCGAAAATCTTTACGAGCAAAAACATTGAAGCATAATAAACGCCACCCACTTCCTTCAACACAACATCCTGCGCTGGAGGAATCTCATAACCACCCTCACGCACCTCGACAACACGCAAGCCACGCGTGATGAACGGAACAACCCAATAACCATACTTGAAAATCAGCAAAGACAACAACGCGAAAAGCAACGCTATCGGCCCGGAAATAAACGCGTAACCACCAGCATTAGTAAAAGTAGCAATCAACGCAAACAAACCCAAACCCAACGAAGCAAGGCCATAAAACTTCTGAGGAATCTCCGCCACTACAACCACCCAAACAATGTTTTCAGTTTACAGTATTCAGTCTTGAGCTTATTCGAACGCCACTAACTAAATGTTCAAAAAAGAGTTTTTAAGCATATTGGAAGCAGGCAACTAAAGCAAGCTAGGAATTGCATAAAAAAAATAAAGAAAGAAAAAAAGAAAAAGAATTAGCAAGTGGTGGTAGCACCCGTACCATACGTACTTGATCCACCCAACGCGAATTGGCTGAACGTTTCAACGAAATAACCCGCGCTTGCAGCAAGAATCAAGCCGATAATTCCACCGACGAGCATGGCAGTGCTCCACACGTTCGCACGAGCACGAGTCTCAGCACCCATAATCTGCCCAGCAGCATAAATCGCGCCAGCAACAATAAACATCAACAAAGCAACCACTGGAACGATGCCCTTGAACTGAGTGCAGATAACAGTCAACTGCGCAGTAATTTCCGCAGAGACGATTACAGTGTTTATCAAAAACACTAACGCCAGCACGCCGAGTTTATTCTTCAAATCCATGTAAAAACCCTCCTTTAAATTCTATTTAATTAAAAACGTTTTTAAACTCTCCTCAACACGCGCAACACGACAACTTCCCTTGCTGATGAAAAAAATAGTAGTAGAACTAGCAACTGAAAAAAATAAATAAAAAAAGAAAAAAGGGAATTACGTTTCAACGCAAGTCGCAACGCTCGGGTCAAGAGTGCTTGATCCACCCAACGCAAAGCCTGCGAACGTTTCAACGAAATAACCCGCGCTTGCAGCAAGAATCAAGCCTATAATTCCACCGACGAGCATTGCAGTACTCCAAACGTTGGCACGAGCACGAGTCTCAGCACCCATAATCTGCCCAGCAGCATAAATCGCGCCAGCAACAATAAACATCAACAAAGCAACCACTGGAACTATCGCCTTGAACTTGGCGCAAATGCTGTTCAACTGCGCAGTAATTTCCGCAGAGACGATTACAGTGTTTATCAAAAACACTAACGCCAGCACGCAGAATTTTTTCTTAAAATCCATAAACCAAACACCTCACGAAAATAATGCTTAAGTTACGCATCCAGCTGTGTTGCACACTAAACTATCCAACGAGCCGTCCAATGAACCAGCACCTGTTCCCAACGTAAACTGCCCGAACATTTTCACGAAATACTCTGCGCTCGCAGCGAGAATCAAGCCTATAATTCCACCGACGAGCATGGCAGTGCTCCAAACGTTGGCACGAGCACGCGTCTCAGCACCCATAATCTGCCCAGCAGCATAAATCGCGCCAGCAACAATAAACATCAACAAAGCAACAACAGGAACAATGCCTTTAAACTGGCCACAAATACAGCCGAGTTGAACAGTAATATCTGCTGAAACAATTACAGCATTCACTAAAAACACTAAAGCAAACACGCCCAATTGTTTCTTCAAATCCATGAGTACAACCTCGCAACTAAAACTCTTTTACTTTTGTGTTGTCCCTTATTAATGTTATCTCGATAATTGGAGTTCATGCGTCACCTCGAAGTTTCTCGTGAAATGCTTGGAGTGGCGTCCTGAGGTGTCCGTTCTCTAGGCTCATGTGAAGTCTTTTTTCATTGTAGAATTTCACTGCCTCTTTGAGGCTTGCCTTCCATTTCAGCAAGCCTCTCATGGTAAGCACCAGTCGCTCAAGCTTTCCGTTTGACTGCGGGTGCTTTACTCTTGCCATAATGTGTTCAACTCCTT
>JACRGF010000044.1 GCA_016212395.1 Microcaldota archaeon | reverse complement strand
TGAGCCTGAAAAACGGGCTGGAAACACCAGCCCAAGCCTTCGTGCGGAAAATGAGAACGAAGAAAAAGATTAGCATGAAAATGGTGATACGATGATTGACAAATCTAATCAACGAGAGAAACTTAATTCAGGACAACACATATTCTTTCTTATTAATTATGCTCCAAATTATTTGCATGAAGATCGAATTAGACGTGCGCAGGGATTTGAACGAGAACGCTGCTGTTTATTACGATGAGGCGAAGAAGCTGCGCGAAAAGGCTAAGGGCGCTGAAAAGGCGCTTGAAGAAACTCGCAGGCAGTTGGCAGAGCTTGAAAAAAAGATTGCGAAATTTGAGGGTAAAGAGAAATCAAAAATTAGGGTAAAGAGAAATAACGAGTGGTTTGAAAAATTCCGCTGGTTTTTCTCGAGCGACGGTTTCCTCGTTATTGCTGGCAGGGATGCCGGCCAGAACGATTTGGTTTTCTCGAAGTACTGCGTTGAAGGCGACTTGTTTTTGCATGCTGACATTCAAGGAGGCGCTGCCACTGTAATAAAGCAAGGCGTTACTGCGCCAGAGCGGACTCTTGAGGAAGCAGCGCAGTTTGCCGCTTCCTACTCGAACGCGTGGAGGATCGGGAACGCTGCTGTTGACGTTTACGCTGTAAAGAAAGAGCAAGTTGGCAAGAAATCAATGAGCGGCTTCATTGGGCGGGGCGCGTTCGCGATTGCCGGAGAACGCAAGTGGTTCAAGGGAACTGGGCTGGGCGTGCTTGTTGGAGTGAGTGCGAGCGGAGTAGTATGCGCTCCAGAGAAAGCAGGAAGCGCGCGCTTCGACAAATTCGTTTCCCTAACGCCAGGCGGAAGAAAAGAGAAAGGCGAGCTCGCGAAGGAATTAGCGAAAAAATTCGAGTGCGAAATAGACGAGCTGCTTCAAGTTCTTCCGAATGGGACGAGCAAGGTGAATTGACGATGCTAAAAAGAAAAAGTAACGCAATGGACGAATTAGAGAAGCTTTTCAGCAGAAGAACGCTTCTCATTTTAACTAATGACGAAAAAACTTTCAGAAAAGAATTTCTGGGCGATCCACTTTTGAACGGCAGAAATTTTTCTGTTGAAAGAGAACGGCTAATACTAAGAATTTCAGAGTTATTCGCATACAAGTATAACGAACTTTCTGGGCTTTTACGGATTTACAAAACGAAGAAACCTCGAGAAGCGAGAAAGCTCACAGTATTTATAAAGTCCGTGATAAAACTTGACTCAGTTAAAAGAAGCATCCAGCAAATAAATCATCAAAACAAAAAGACTATGCAATACGATTCTATTCTGTTCAATTTTTTCAGAGAAGAAACACCAACGAAGACTGACGAAGTGAGCGTGCAAATAGTGAGAATGCAAAGAAAAATAGAACTTCCCCGACATTCTAAAATAGCGTTTTCAATTGAAACTGTTCCTGCCACACACCCCTTAGGTGTAGTGGATGAAGACGGCAATGTGAGAGAGATAAGCGGCGAATTGCTTTATGTTGAACAAGGATCTTCCAGCGGGATACGAACTCCACGCGTAATTACTAATCATGTCTACTATAATCCCGAAACCCAAGAAGTTTATTGTTTTCATCCGATCGCGAGAGTTTATAGAATTGCAGAAAAATCAAGTGTAGAATTCAGAGAATACGGTGGAATCGTTGAGATAGACCTGGCAGCTGTTTCAGATCAAGCTAGAACAATAAATGAATTCTTGACAGAAGTGAAAGAGAATTACATTACGTGGTTAACTGACGGATTATTGATGATGGGGTTTGAAGTAAACATCCGCGGTCTAATAGACGATACTGCATTGAACGAAATGTTGAGTAATATCCACGTTGTTATTCACAGAGATGGAACCTGGTGTCAGGGCGTATATCCAAACATAAAAATTGCTGATTGGGATCTAGCGACTCGAGAAGGAAGAGAATATTGGAAACGCACTGTTTTACATGAGTTTGGGCACGTGTTCTTGACCACTGTTTCTAGCTTGAATTCAGAAACTGAAGAAACAGACTCCTGGAATGGGGGCATCTTGTCTGAAGGTTCTACTGAAATGTTAACGCTAATTATAAGTTTAGCCAACGGAGAGATAACACATCCTGGGATAGTATACGGTCCGCACGTAAACCTATCCATGATTTTGCTGCATGTTTTAGGGCCTGAAAAATTCTTTGGTTACCTACTCCGGAGTGGTGAAGTGAATATGCCTGAAGAAATTTCAGACATAACTGGTCGATCATATGCTGAAATGATTCTGTATTACTTGAACGGATTAATACATGGTTTCAATTACGTGCAACAAGACGCCATGATAATGTTGCTTACAGTTCGCCTTTTAGGAGAAATGGAACAATACGGTGTGGTAGACGTCCAGCAATTAATAGACCAGCACGATGAATCAATGCATCTCATTTATGGCGAGCATCTCAAGCAATTCCGCAACAGGTATAACCAGCAAGAAGATTCATCATTTCTCGAGCAGTCCTATAATAGTTCAAAGCTTGCTAGTTGGTCTGGTGTGTTAACCGTCCACGAATTTGATGTTCGGGATTTATTGGAAACAGCGCTGGGCAGTGATTATGCGCACATTATAAGCAGATACCACACCCATTTTATAGTGCTAAATTCGCTTGATTATGAAAGTTATAACCTAGAACACCAACAAATCGCATTAGCACTATTACACAACATTGCTGAGGATTTCACGCAATATTGGAACAGTTTAAGCCCTGAGGAGCGAATGTATCCCTCAAACCAATGCGGAAGAACATTTCTCACACTGGCAATATACGCGCTTGGTGCCCGGTACGGCTTAACGCTTGAATCCGCACAGTATGCCTTGCAGGAAGGAGGAGGCACAGACGCAGAAATGACTTGGGATAGCAGTTCATTCCAGAATGGTAATGATCCTGGGGAAACTACTAATAAAACTCTACGAATTGAAAGTATCGAACGTGAGATCGAAGGTGAGTTGGGCATAAACGATAGAATCACCAACGGGCGAGTAGTTTTGAGTTTGCCAGGTGATTGGGAATACCAAAGAAGTTTTTACATAGACGATGAGTATGCATTCCATGTCCGCATGAGTGCAAGTGATGAAATAGCAATAACTTTTGAGAACGGGGAAGTTTCTGTCAGAGGTTTAGAATCAGAAGCCTTCGAAGAATCAATTCTTGGCATGCTTGATAGTGCAAGCGACGCAATCCGCAGGTATAGGCCAACAAGACGTTGATTATTTAACAGATGGCGGCGTGATTTTCATGAAGGAAGCAATGTTGTACGAAAAGCTTGAAGGCAAGCAAGTGCAATGCAAGTTGTGCAACCGTGGTTGCGTTATTCCAAATGGCGCGCGCGGTTTTTGCAAAGTGCGCGAGAACAGGAACGGCATTCTCTACTCTCTTGTTTACGGAAAGTGCTGTTCTTACGCGATAGACCCGATAGAGAAAAAGCCGTTCTACCATTTTTTCCCTGGAACAGAATGCCTTTCGTTCGCAACAGTAGGATGCAATTTTTCTTGCTTGCACTGCCAGAACGCTTCGATTTCCCAGCCAACGCAAATTTCGGGCGAAGAAATTCCTCCAGAGAAAATGGTTGAGTTGGCGAAAGGCACGAGCGGGATTGCTTACACTTACACTGAGCCGACGATTTTTTTCGATTACGCGCATGACACTGCAAGATTAGCTAGAGAACTTGGGTTGTACAATGTTTTTGTAACTAACGGCTACATGAGCAGGGAGGCAATTGCGCTGATGGATTTTGTTGACGCGTCGCGAATTGATTTGAAGGCGTTCAGCGAAAAGTTTTACCAAACTGTTTGCGGTGGCGCGCAACTCGAGCATGTTCTCAACTCAATCAAGCTCTTGCACAAGCTTCAGCACGTTGAGTTGATTGTTCTTCTCATTCCAACGCTTAATGATTCTATTGATGAAATTCGCGCGCTTTCAAAGTGGGTGCGGGATTTAAGCAAGGACATTCCGCTTCACTTTACTGCTTACTACCCTGCGAACAAAATGGCTATTCCGCCAACTCCTCCTGAAACTGTAATGAAGGCGAGGAAAATTGCTTTGGATGAAGGCGTTCGCTTTGTTTACTCAGGCAACATTCGGGATTTAGAGGGCAACAACACGTGGTGCCCTAACTGCAAAGAACTGCTTATCGACCGGGCTGGTTTTTCAGTTGTTGAAAACAGCATTACTAAGGAAGGAACGTGCCCTGAGTGTGGAACGAAAATTCCTCTAGTTACGAAAATAGAAAAAAAATAAGCAGCAACTAAACTCCTGCCGAGTACACGCTTAAGGCGAATATGGCTGCGTACGTAATGAACAGTATTCCTCCTTCCAATCGCGTGATTTTGTAGTCTGTCACCATGAAGTAGGTGAGCATGAAGCTCATTAAAAGCATTGCTGGGATTACGAGGTTGAACCAGTAGGCGGAGATTGTTATTACTGTTGGGCTGAGCATGCTGAGCAGGCCGAATGTTACGAGGAGAGTGAAAATATTCGAGCCGAGCGTTTCTGTTATTGCAACATGGTCGATTTCTTTTACCGTCGCGCGCACTGCCGACGCAATGTTTGGAATCGTCGGGCCGAGCGCTCCGAGCGTCAAGCCAATCACCAAGTCAAAATTTCCTCCGAGAACTCCAGACATTTTCACGAGCGATAGAGTGAATATTTCCGCTCCTGCGAGCATTACGCCCATTCCGAGAAGGAACGTTCCAATGCCTCCGTTCATTTTTCCAATGTGAAATCCGATGAGCGTCAATTCCACTTCAACTGCTTTCATCTGTCTTTGTTTTTCGTCGTGGGACTTTGATTTTTCCTGTTCCCACACGTTTATGGCGTAGGGAACAAACATGAGCAAAAGCGCGCCTCCCTGCGGGGCGCTTATCGTCCTGTCAAAGCTGAGCACTGCAATCATTATTACTACCGCGAGCGCGAACACGCCGTCCCGCAAAATAATTCCTTTCGTTATTGGAAGAGGCCGAATCATTGCGCTCAAGCCTACCATCAAGCCAATGTTTGCAATCACTGACCCGAGCACTACACCCAAACCAATTTCCCCGTGGTCCATCAACGCTGCAGAGACTGCCACTATTACTTCTGGCAGTGAAATCATTATTGAAACTAGAATTATTACTATTGCAACGTGGCTTGTTCCAAGCCTTTTCGCCACTGGCACGAGGCTGTCCGTAGCCCAGTCCGAGCCTTTTGCAATAAACAGTACTCCAATTGCCGCCAATGCAAGGTAAACTGCGAACAACATCAAGACGCCTCTGAACTTCTATTCGTGAACAACTATTTTTAAATTCTTTCCACGCCAATAAAACCGCATCGTGTGGAGAGTGGTTTGCATGTTTGAGATTACTGTTGACGACGCGAAGTTTTGGAAGAACTGTGTCGACGCTATTGCCAACTTGGTTGACGAGGGCACTTTTGAAGTGAAGGAGGACTGCATTCAGCTGAAGGCAATGGACCCGTCGCAAATCGCGATGGTAGTCTTTTCTGCTCCAAAAACGAGCTTTTCCATTTACTCCGTAACTTCAGCAGGCAAAATCAGCTTGAACATCGACTCGCTCTCGAAAATTCTCGCGCGCTCGCGCTCGAACGAAAAACTGTCAATGCACGCCGAGGAAAACAAGCTCGAGCTCGAGTTTTCAAGCGAAAACAACAAGAGGAGCTTCAAAGTCCCGCTCATAGACATCCCAGCAGGCGCGCAGAAAGAGCCGAAGATAGAGCACGACGCGCGCATTCTCTTAAAGCCCTCGGCGTTCAAGGAAGTGCTTAAAGACGCCGCGCTGTTAAGCTCGCACTTGACGCTTGAAGCAACAAGCGACGGGTTTACCATAGACGTGAAAGGCGATTCTGCGGACTTGCTCGCGCAAAGCGCCAACGTGGGCGACGTGGTTCAGGAAATGCAGGCGAAGAACAAGGCGCGCGCCACGTTCCCGCTCCAGTACTTGGACGACATGGTGAAAGCATGCCCTGACGACGCGCAACTCGTGCTAAACCTAAAAACAAACACTCCGCTCAAAATAGAGTACGCCATTGGGGAAGCGAAAATCGCGTACTACCTCGCGCCAAGAATAGAAGCAGAGTAAAAAAAGAATTAGTATTCTATTCCTTCGTGCGCGCTTATTTTTTTTCTCTTAATATTTTCCACTTCAGTCACGAAGTCCGCGCGCTCGCATAATTCTTTCGGCGCGTTCCTTCCAGTGCAGACTATTGCTGTTTTTTCGTCAGCGCTTTCAATCAACTCGAGCAGTTGCTTCACTTCAACTAATCCAATTGCGCAAGCTAAATTCACTTCGTCCAGAATAAGCACGTTCGGCTTTTCCTTTAATTTTTCGAAAGCAAAGTTCATTGCTTTTTCCGCTCTCCCTTTATCCTCGCCACTTGGGTTTTTCAAGTCCACGAACTCTCGCGTTCCGAATTGCTTGATTTCATAGAAAGGCGCGAGGTTTTTTTGAATAATAAACTCGCCTGTATTCTCCCATCCTTTCATGAACTGCACTACCACTACTTTGTGCTTGTGCCCAACAGCGCGCAACGCCAGCCCTAGTGCTGCAGTGGTTTTTCCCGCGCCATCGCCAGTGTAAACATAAACGAAACCCAAGCTGAAACACCTTCAAGCAGAACACGTTCGCAGAAAACTAATTAAAAGCCTCCAGCATCCGTTCACCAAAGTTCTTCTCTCTTGAACGTTGTTTTCTGCCATATTTATAGTTTTCGAGGTTTTTCGAAACCTTTAAATACTGCTTATGTTCTAAATCGAAAGCATGAAGAAGAAAGAGCTGGTTTATGCGCTGGTGCTGCATTGTTTTTTCGAGCAACGGCAGGCGAAGTTTACGCAGCTTGAGCTGGCGCGCCAGCTTGGAATTTCCACGAGCACTGTGAACAACGCGCTCTCGCCTTTGGTGAAGATGGGTGCGGTAGTAGTTGGCGGAATGAATTTTCGGGTTGTTGACGCCAAGAAAATTCTCTTGTATTGGGCGAGCGCGAGGAATTTGAAGAAAGACGTTATCTTTTCCGCCAGCGTAGAGGAAGGTGTTTCGTTTGCAGAAAAGCATTTGCCTGCGGAAGTAATTTTCACTGGTTTTACAGGCTTCAAGTTCAAGTTCTCGAGCGTGCCTGCTGATTACGCGAGCGTGTACGTTTACGCAAGTGATTTTGCAGCTAAGCAGATTGCAAAGCGCTTTCCGCAACAGGAAACAAAGCGCCAATCGCCTGCAAATTTGTTCGTGTTAAAAAAACCTGAAAAGCTCGAATTGGCTTGTGAGAACAGCGTTGCTTCGAACGCGCTGCTTTTCGTTGACTTGTGGAACTTGCGCGATTGGCAGGCGAAAGAGTTTTTGGCAGAGTTGGATAAAAAAATGGGTGTTTAGGATGGCTAAAGAGTTTTGGAGCGAGTTGCTCACGCAAGACAGTTGGCTTGAATTGCTGAAGCTGGCTAAAGAATTCGATTTTATTTTAATCGGCGGCTGGGCTGCCTTTCTGCACACTAGCTTGCACAAAAGCAAGGATATCGACATCGTCGTTGATTACGAGACGCTGGACGCGCTGCGAAGGCAGTATCGCTTGGAGAAGAACGAGCGCCTCAAGAAATACGAAGTGAAGCGGGACAAGTTTGACATTGACGTTTACGTTCCCCATTACTCCCAGCTTTCAATTCCAGTAGAGCAACTCGAGCGCTACTCTGTCAAAATTCAAGGAATAAAAACTGTTTCAGCAGAAGCTTTGCTTGTTTTGAAGCAAGGCGCTGAAATCGAGAGGAGAAACAGCGTGAAAGGGCAGAAGGACGCGATAGACATTCTAACGATAATTTCGCGTGCTGGGATTGATTGGAAGAAATACGCAGAAATCCTGTCGAAGCACGGCAAGCATTTATATCCTTCTGAACTGTTGCGGGTTTTGCGCGATTTTCCGGACGACGATATTGAATACTTGGGAATGAGCTTCACTGAATTCAAGAAATGGAAAAAACTTTTGCTTGCGGAATTAAAACAGCTTCAATAATTGCACGCCGGTGTTGGGCATCCTCCTGAATAATCCGAGTCTGCTGCTGCGTAGTTCAGCTCTTCCTCTTGCTTTCCGTCCCCGAGCGAGAGCACTTGTTCTCCTTTGCTTCCGTACCTGTAAACCGTAATGCCTTTGCATTTGAGCTTGAACGCGAGCAGGAACGCTTTCCTCACGTCTTCAATAGTCGCATCGTGAGGCATGTTTACAGTTTTGCTTACTGCATTGTCAACGTGTTTTTGGAATGCAGCCTGCATTTTCACGTGCTGTTCCACTGGCACGTCCAAGGCAGTCACGAACAGTTCCTTCACGTCCGCAGGCACTTCCTTCAAGTTTTGCACGCTTCCAGTTTTCGCAATCTTGTGCATGAGCGCTCTCGAGTAAAAACCTCTTTCTTTCGCAATCTGCTCGAATTGCCTGTTTGTTTCCAATAGTTTCGTCCCTTCCATTACGCTGCGCACGAACGACACTGCGAACAACGGCTCTATTCCGCTCGAACAGTCTGCAATTATTGAAATGCTTCCAGTAGGCGCAATGGTTGTTATCGTCGCGTTCCTCACTCTTTCGCCTTTCACTTTCCACGCGCTCTGCTCAAAGTTCGGGAACACTCCTCTTTCTTCAGCGAGTTGCTTGCTTGCTTCGCGCGCGTTTTTCTGCACGAACGACGCGAGTTTCTCAGCAAACTCCAGCGCTTGCTTTGAATTGTAGCTTATTCCAAGCGACACGAGCAAGTCCGCAAACCCCATTACTCCCAACCCGATTTTCCTGTTCGCTTTCGTGATTTTCTCTGTTTCAGCGAGAGGAAACTTGTTAACATCAATCACGTCGTCTAGAAAACGCACTGCAGTTGAAATCGCTTCCCTCAATTCCTCCCACTCTACTTTCCCTTTTCCTGCAAACTTTCCAACATCAATAGAACCCAAGTTGCAGCTTTCGAACGGAAGCAACGGCTGTTCGCCGCACGGGTTCGTGCTTTCAATTTCACCCAGTCCAGGGGTTGGATTGTGCTTGTTCACTTCGTCTATGAAAATAACTCCCGGGTCCCCGACTTCCCAAGCCATTGCAGCAATCAAATCAAGCACGTCATTCGCCCTCATTGTTTTCATTGGCTTTCCAGTCCTCGGATTCACAAGCGCGTATTCTGCTCCTCTTTCAGCAGCGCGCATGAACTCGTCTGTTACTGCAACGCTCAAGTTAAAGTTTTCAAACCCTTTCTCCTTGTACTTTGCAGTGACAAAATCAAGCACGTCCGAGTGGTCCACTCGCAGCACTGCCATGTTCGCGCCCCTGCGCTTGCCTCCTTGCTTTACAACATCTGTTGAAACGTCGAACACTTTCATGAAGCTTACAGGCCCGCTTGCAGCGCCGTGCGTGCTCTTTACAACATCGCCTTTAGGCCTGAGCCTCGAAAAACTAAAGCCAACTCCCCCCCCGCTTTGCTGTATTTCCGCAGAATTCATTACTGCAGAGAAAATGCTTTTGATAGAGTCTTCAACAGGCAACACGAAGCAAGCGGACAACTGCCCGATGTTCGTTCCAGCATTCATTAAAGTAGGCGAATTAGGCAGAAACTTGAACGAGCTCATGAGCTTGAAAAACTTTTCCTCGATTTTTTTCACGTCCGCGTGCGCGTCATGCTTTTTTTCAGCGCCTGCAACTGTTCTTGCAACTCGCTCGAACAATTCCTGCGGGCTTTCAACCACTCTCCCCTCATCATCCTTCAGCAAATACCTTCTCTCAAGCACTGCAGCAGCATTAATGCTCACTTTCAGCTCGTCCTCCACTCCCAAAAACTTTTTCGCCTCGCGCACTTCATTCCTCTTTCTCCTGTACAAAATGTACGCTTTCGCTGCCTTTGCTTCTTTAGCCTCCATCAACACGTTCTCCACAACATCTTGAACATTCTCAACTGAAGGCACGCTGCCCCCGAAACGCTTTTCCAAAACTCGCAGTACTTCAGCAACTATCTTTTCCACTTTCCGCGCGTCCTTCACTCTCGCTGCTTCAAACGCCTTTCCCACTGCTGTTCCTATCTTTTCAGGCTCGAACGGAGCAACCCTGCCGTCGCGCTTCCTAATCTCGCGGATAGACGTTTTAACCATGAGCAAACCCTTGAAAAGAATTCGGCTGCCACCAATTTAAAACTATTCGCGGTCGCCAACTCTACCCATTTTAATGGGTGGATAAGGCGGTCGCATTGGCTGTCACCCCCCATAAGAGTTTTTATATGAATCAAACAGCATGAGTGTGTGATGAAAGAAGACGCCACCACAATTTGCCCGAAGGCAAATGTGGCGCATTTTGCAAAAGCAAAATAGCGCCCGATTTATCGGGTGGTAGTTCACAATTAACTTTTATTCAAGAAAACGCTGCTGCCCACTTATCTTCTTGCCAAGGCGTTTGATATCATCAACGCTCCAACTCGCCTTAATTCCTGAGCGTTTTCTTCTCTCGAAGTGCCTCCTGCCAGCATGATTCGGAATTGCCCTGCGCGCGCGCTTTCTATTTCTGATAGTATTCTCAGCATTTCATGCCTGAACGCGTTTTCCTGCTCGTTTGCAGTGAGAATCTGCCGAGCTCTCTCGAGAACTTCCAAGCTGAAGTCTCCAAGCATGAACAGCCTGCACAAGAACAACTCGTAAAAACCGCGCGTCACGTCATCCTTGCTTTCAACAAGCTCTCTCAACACTGGAATTATTTCCTTCCCGCCGAACGCTACTAGATAGTGGCACGCGCCTGCGCGCTCGAACTCGTTCCTGCTCTTCAAAAAAAACTCTAAAGCTTCGAACAGTTCCTTCCCTTCCTTTTTTCTGAGCAGTGCAATCACTTTATACCTTCTATTCGCCTTGCGCGCGAGAATCCCGCGCATCAAGCGCCCAACTAAAGGAATCTTCCTTGCAAAACTAGCCCTTTCAACTCTCGCCGCATGCCTCACGCTTGCTTTTTCAGCTGCTTCATGCATGCTAAAAAGTTTTCTTCAAACTCGTTTAAATACTTTAACAATACGCAAGCATGGCAACGCGTTTTCTACGTGCTGTCCAGCAGTTCGTCCACGCCTCTCTTTTCAATTATTCTAACGTACTGCGTTCCCGCGAGCCTTTTAGTAACGCTTTCTTCGTGAAGCTGTTTCGCGACTTGCTGGAGTGAAAGAACTTCGCCTGCGCCTAAGTACCTGCGCGCCAGCACTTCGAACGCGAGCGCGTCTGTCTTCCTCAACTTCTGCATCGCGCCACGCGCTCGCATGACTTGCAGTGCTTCGCGCCTGCGCTCCAAGCTTCCGTTTATACTGTCGTCGCACGTGAGCGCGTCGAACACTAATGCCTCGCGCAACACTTGCAACCCTTTTTCAACCAACTCTTTCGGAGTTGCGCGTTCGCCTTCGTTGCTCAACGCGTCGCACGCTTCCGGAACTGTTTTCTTTTCCGTGTTCAAGCCGAACACGTGCTCTAACGCTTTCGCTTCCGATTCGTGCGTTCCAGCCAGTAAATCGAACGCGCCTGTTTCGCTTTTCACGCGCCGCACTGCCTCTGCCAATATTGCGTCGTTCCCGCTTCCGTTCAAGCTCAACGCTTCAAGCACTCTTTCAAGCGAAAAACTTTCAACTGCAACTTCAAGATTTTTTCTTTCAGGTTCACGCTCAAGAACTGAAACTTTTTCTCTCGCGCTTTTTGCTCCAGCGTTTTCTTTTTCAGGCTCGCGTGCTGTTGGCAGGGAACTCTCGTTTCCCGTGCTTTTTCTTTCAAGCCCGCTTTTTTTAGGAGTTGAATCTTCTTCTTTTGTGCTTGTTGTTCCCCTGCTTTTTCTTTCTTGTTCTTCAACCGTTCGCGTTCCTTTCATCAGCCCTTCTGCTTGAATTTCTCTTGAAGCAGTTCTTTCTATTGCCGTCGGTGCGGGCAATGCTCTTGTGGGTTCCGGCGCTGGAAACTGTTTGCCTGTGCGTTCCCGTTCGTTTTGTTTTCTAATGTTCCCCAGCATTTTCCGCAGGCTTCTTACGTTCGCTGCTCTTCCAACTACTTCAAGCGATTTTTTCGTTCCTGTAATTTCAGCAATTGTCCAGCCACGCATAGCGCTTCCATCAGCTTGTATCCAGCCATCCCTTTAGCTTTCAGCGTTCGCGCTGCTTCTCGCATAAATGCTTCTACCCATTGTGCTTCCAACTCAACTGGCGCAACAGCTACCAACGCTGCTTCTGCTCCAACTCGTGCCTGGATTGCAGGTTCTGCTTCAACTGCAACTGGCGCGCGTTCATGCAACTCTGCTGTTTGAAGTGCTGCATGTGCTATACCCCCTTGCGCGAGTTCTTCAGGTTCTCGTTCTGCTCGAGGTTGTGCTTGTGGTTCTACTCTGGTTTTTGTTGGCTCTTGTTCTGGCTGCGCGCTTTCGCGTTGAGCTGGAAGTCGCGCTTGCGTTGTTTCTGCAGTTGGTTGTTCGAGTGTTGCTGATTGTGCAGTTGCAACTGTTCTTCTTACTACAGTGCCTGCGTATGCAGTGTTCTGCGTTCGCCTTGCGTTTCACGTGTTGGTTGTCGCGCGTCAGTTGCTTCTGCTGTTGGTTGTTCTCGTTCTGCTTGTTGTTGTACAAGTGGTTGCAGTGCAGCTGTCGCGAGTTCTTCAGGTTCCCGTTCTGCTTGTTGTTGTGCATTAGCTTGCGCGTGGTCGCGTGTTGTTGCAGGTTGTTGTGCAGATTTTGTTTGTTGAGCGAGTGGTTGAACTTCTGCTTGTTGTTGCACTTGCGGTTGTTGTGCAGTTGTTGGAGGTTGTCGCCTGCTTGTCAAAGTTTGTACTGGCGTTCTCGCGCGTGCTTGTTGCCTCGGCGTTTTCGCACCGAGTTCCCTCCGCCCATTTTCATCTCTCCCTTCTTCATATTCCGTTCTCACTCTGCCCCATCTGCCAAGCCTTCTCACAGGATGGTTTTTTCCAGTCGTCGCCTTGTCAGTGGCGAAGCATCTGCTTCGGCCTCCTTTCGCTCTCTGCGCTTTTCTTTCTTCTTTAATGAGTTTCGCGAGTATGTCCATTGCTTTGTCTGTCTGCTTGAATTTTCGTTCTTCTCCTTCTTCGTTCAGCTTGTAATCCTGCAAGTAGTAAACTGTGAGTGAAAGCAAGCGGTTCGCTTCATGGACTCGTATTTTTCTTTCTCGAGCCAGTCGAGTGATTGTTTTGTGCCTTCCGATTGAAAACCTTTCTTTAAGCAAGGCAATGCATTCCAGCGCTTTCGAGTCTCCTGCAGCGCTTGAACGCATTCGCTCCAGCCTCTTAAAAACAGTTCTCTTCGCTTCCTCGTCGCCTTCAGCAAATTCTTTCGCTTCTTCTCTCGAAAGGCGCAGGGTGCGAATCAAGAATGCTTTCTCACCAGTTTCCAGCGAACCGCTTGCCTCGTCGCCTTGCAGTGCTTTGCCTCGCTTTGCTGGCTCGTGTTCTTCAAGCGCTTGGCTTCCGCCCGGCATTTCGTTCAGCTTGTACATGAGCGAGTACGGCCCGCGCGCTTCGTCAACAAGCTCGAACACTGCCTCAAGCTGTTTCCAGTTCCCGTTGCACGCGTTCACCGTGTTCTCCAGCGCGCTTTTTGCAGCGTAAATTCCTTTCGCGTGCATTCCAAACTTTGCTTGCACCAGGTCGAACAACACGCGCCCTGTCCGTTCCCTCCACGTGCGTTGTTTTGCTTCCACTCCCGCGTCCCCTGCTTGCACTCTGCTTTCTCTCGCGCCAAGCTCTTCCTTGACTGCAAGCCGGAATTCTGCAAGCGTTTCACACGCTCTCAAAACCTCTAACGCTTCCCCGTTCGCTTCCTCTGGGTAATTCAATTCAAGATACTCGAGCAATCTCCTTGCTTCTTCGTATTCTTCAGGCGAAAATCCTGGCTTGAACTCAAGGATTTCACGCAAGCCGTAATGTTTTTCACGATAATAGCCTCGCTTGTTCGTGCGCGCTGCTCCTGCAACCGCGCCTATTTGCTGGAGCGTTTTGCTTAATGCTTCAAGCGCTTTCCGATTGCCTGTTGCTTCGGCGATTTCCCTCGCGTAATCCAACGCCCTGCTTATCCTCTCCTCGTCGCCTTTCAAGTCAGGGTTGTTTTCAGCCAGTTCGCGTGCTTGTTGCTCGAATTCTTTTTTTGATATCCTCTTCTTGCCTTTATTGGTTCTTTCGTGCATTGTGCTTACTCTTGCTTTTGCCGCAATGCCTGCTAAAGTTCCTTTTTCCAGTTCTTCAAGTACTTTTTCAATGTCGTAGTAATTCACAGCGCGTTCCGCGTGCCTGACTGCCCTCTCGAGTTTTTCACTGTCTTCAAAAGCAGGGTTTTTTTCTGCTGCTTCTAGTGCTTTAGCTTTGAATTCTTCTGATGCTGCCTGCTGGGTTTGCGCGCCAGGCGTTTCGCGTGTTCCTGTGCTTGCTGTTGGTTCGAGTTGAAGTGCGTGTTCTGTTTGCGTTGCTCTTGCTTCTGCTAATGGTTGTTGCATTTGTTGAGGAAGCGCGGCTTGTCGCGTGGGTCGAGTTGTTTGCACGTGCTTTGCGCTCACTGTTGCTAGTTCTCCTCCCACTTTTCGTTCAACTCCCTTGGTTTTTTGCTTGGAGTTACTACTCACTTTTTCTTTAATAACTTTTCGAGTTCTTTTTTGAACGAGCTGACGTCTGCGAACGAGCGGTAGACTGAAGCAAACCTGATGTACGCGACTTTGTCGACTGAAGCGAGTTTTCCCATCACCATTTCGCCTATTTCCTTGCTTTTCACTTCAGTTTTTTCTTTCGCGCGCAGTTCCCTCTCCACTTCCTCGACGATTTGCTCTATTTTTTCGTGGGGAACGCTTGTTTTCTCGCAGGATTTTTCTATCCCGCCTCGCAGTTTCGCCCTGTCAAACCTTTGCCGAGTGCCGTTTTTTTTCACTACCCACACTTCAACTTCTTCAACGCGCTCGTAAGTGGTAAAACGCTTTCCGCATTTGTCGCACTCGCGCCTCCTGCGCACGGAATTAGTTTCTTCAACATCACGCGAGTCCAAAACCTTCAAGTCCGCGCTCGAACAATAAGGGCACTGCATAAGCAACCTTCTCGCGCAAACAATAAAAATTCTTTTTTCCCGCTGCCACTATCAAGACTCAAGACTGAAAACTGTAAACTGAAGACCGAAAACGTTTTTTCCCACCGGCTGCCACCCCTGCCTTTCTTTTTAAGCAGCAGCTTCCACTTTTTTCTGATGATGTGAATGTTTATTAACCTGTTTATACTCAAGTTTATACAATTTGATTGTTTTCCTGCGTGGAAAGGCAAGCGTCTTATTCCAACAAAATCTGCTTACGGAGAATTAATGGATTTGGGTTTGGGTCTGGAGGATGTGTTGAAAGTTTTGGAGGAGGGGCGCGATTTTCCGAGAAAGCGCGTTGAAGGCGTTTTCGAAAAGTGCCTTGATGCTGGAAGCGAAACGCTCAAAGTCGTCGTGGCCGAGTCATTCCAAGAGAGTACGAAGCAGAACGTTTTCGTGGTCATTCACGTCGCGAGAGTGAAGAGATGAAAAAGTTTGAAGAAGATAACCTCAAATGCGTCAGGTGCACTCGTTTCGCTACGCCTGCGAAGCTGCGCATAGACGGGGCTGAAATCCGCGGGTGGAAGTGCAAGTGCGGGGAGGAATACCTGCACCCTGCGGACGCCGAATGGCTTTTGCTGATGAAGAAAAGCGAGAGAGAAAAACTGACTGCGAAAGTGACTAAAATCGGAAACTCTTATTCTGTGCGCATTCCGAAAGAAATTGTTGACGCGCTTGACTTGAGCCAAAAGGTTCTGACGATAAAACTCGCTCCACGCGAAATAAAACTGCTAATTTAAAGAAAAGAAAAAGGAAAAAGCGCACCGGCTGCCACCCCCCTCGGTTCATTTATATACTTGGAATGGTGCTTGTTTTACTTGAAGGCGAGGGTTTTGGGAAAGGGTGCAGAAATTCACCTGGTGTTATGCTATGAGTTTGGTTGAAGAGGAAATTATTCACTGGTGGAAAGACGAGAAAGGCGAAAACCACAGGAATGCTTTGAGGCTGGAAACAGACGTTCCTTCCCTCAACAACGGCTTTCCGCGCGATGGAATTATTACTTTGCGGTTGCTGAACAGCGTGAGCCAGCAGGCGATAAAACTCTCGCCTGATGAAGCGTTGCGCGTGAGCACTCAACTGCTTCAAATCGCTAAAGAACTCATCAACCAGAAAAGGCAGTTGTGGCACGAGCACGAAGACTGACATGTGTGCATATACTCTTTCCATGCAAAACCCAATGTTTTTATATCTTTTCGGTATCAAATTACTGGGTGTTTGTATGGAAACGGTTGTTCGTTTGAGTGGAGTTGTTGAAACTATTTTGGGCGAGTTGGTTCAGCGGGGTTTTTTCAAGACTAAGTCTGAAGCGATTCGCGCTGGAGTGCTGGGTTTGGGGAAGGAGTACCATTTGCTTGAAGAGCTGCAGTCTGACTTTGCGTATGCCAAAGAGTTCGACAGGCGCGTAAAGTCCGGGGAACTTGAGTTGGGCACTGAATCCGAGCTCAAGAGTTTGTTGCGGAAGAAAAAGTCTGGTGATTGAATGGCGTTTTCGCTTGTTCCATCCAAGCTTTTTCTTGCACGGCTCAAGAAACTGGACAAGAGCATTGTCTTGCAGCTTGAGAAAAAGCTCGAGCACATCCAAGCCAACCCTATTTCAAGCGAACACAGAATGCACCACGCTCACAACTACTATCGCGTTTACTTGAAAAACTTCATGGTAATCTACAAAGTCGAAGGAAACTCTGTAATTTTGTTCGACATTTTAAACCGGGAAGACGGGTACGCGCAATACTCTGCTGATTAATCCGCCACCAATAGCTTCAGACAACGAGCAAGCATTCCTTCAGCCTTTTCACTGCTTCATACTTTTCTTTTTCCCCGAGTTTCGCGTTTTCCACTGCTTGCTTGAGAGTTTCAATAGAATAGTCGTACGCCTGCCTGTCCACTGGGTATGGATAGCCGTCTTTTCCTCCGTGCGCGAAAGAATACTTCACTGGGTCGTTCCAGCTTGCTTTCACTCCGAACAATAAATCACTCAACAACGCGAGCGCGCGTATCTTCTTTGCGCCTATTCCCTTCAAGCAGAATAGCTCTTCATAATTTTCAGGCTGGAGTTCGTACGCGCTCTTCAACACTGCAAAATCTTTCTCGCTCAAATCACAAGGCAACACGGGGTGGTGTGCTGGCATTACCAGACTATCAAAATCATTCAAGCAACTCTGTCCTTTCATGAAATATTTTTTCAAGTGTTCAGGATTGTCTTTCACCAAGTCAACGCTTGCCTTGCGCGCTTCACTGCTTTCCCTCGCAACCATGTTCAACGCTTGCTTCTTCCTCTCATCACAGCAAATGGCGGAGTGTGGCTCGTTCACGAACGATTCAACTTTCTCGCCGAGCCAGTGGTACCTGCGCGCGTATCTATTCTCCTCGTTCATTCCTTGTTGCACCACGCACCATTCTCCTTTTTCAGTGAAGAACAAGCAGTGGTGGTAGAGCTGGTAGTCGTCTTGCACGCACGAGTTGTCCACTTTGGCTGAAAGCACGCTTGCTTTCACTAATCCTTCCACGCTTGCTTCACTCAACCCGAAAACTTCTCCTCCTACTTTCCTTATTTCTTCAGGAGTTTTTCTGCTTGCTTTTCCTTTCCCGCCTCCAACGCTCACGCCGTACTCCTCTTCTTTCCCGTTCAACGCGAGCTTTAAAGCCCCGCAGGCAGTCGTGGTAGTCCCGCTTGAGTGCCAATCAAACCCTATCGCGCACGCGAATGCTTGAAACCAGTAAGGGTCGCTCAGCCTCTTCAAAACTTCGTTCACTCCGTACTCGAACTCGAGCGCTTCAACTATCGCTCCTGAAAGTTTCACCATTCGCTTGAACAGCCAAGGAGGCGCTTTCCCCCCGTGCAACGGCAAGTCCGCAGTTCCTGTTCTCATGAGAAAAAAAGCATTCGCGCGCTTAATAAACTTTTTTCGAGGGGTGGCAGCCGGTGGGAAAAAGAGTTTTCTGTTTTGAGTTTTCAGTTTTGCATTGTTTTGCTGTTTATTCGCCTACTTCCTTCTTCAGTTCTTCAAGAAACTTTTTCATGAACTCGTGCCTTTCCCCGGCAATTTTTTTTCCAGCTTTCGTTTGCATCGAGTCCTTTACTTTCAACAGTTTCTCGTGAAAATGCCTTACTGCAATTTGGAAAGTCGTTTTGTGTTCTCCAGTCCACAGGAAGCACCGTGCTATTCCAACTGCCCCGATAGCGTCGAGCTTGTCCGCGTCGCGCAGTACTTTCGCTTCAAGCGAGTCGTCTGTTCCCTTCACGCTGAAACGGTGGCTTTCAATGCATGAAACTACCAGGCTTATTTTTTCTTCAGGAAAACTCGTCTGCTTCAATATTTCCCGCGTTTTTTTCGCGCTTGTTTTCTCGTGCTGTTCCCAGTCTTCAGCGTACCCGCAATCATGAAGCAAGCAAGCTGCTTCAACTACTTCCGCATCTCCTTCTTCCTCTCGCGTTATTTTTTTCGCGGTTTTCAAAACTCTGAGCACGTGCTCCCAGTCGTGAGTAGAATCAGTGTGCAAATGCCTTGCTGCTTCCTCAACTTGCTTTCTCCACAAGAAAAACAACTCCTGCTCTGAACATCAACGAAAAATAATCGCTTTCTCCCACGAACAGCCAATAACAAAACTCGTGCGAGATTTGTTTTCAACGCTTTTGTTTTCTGTTTGCGCTTATTTTTTTTTTTTAGCCAACCAGTTCCTTTAGTTTTTCTTCAGGCTTCGTGCTTTGCATCAAGCTTGTTCCCACGAGCACAGAGTCTGCTCCTGCTTTCAACACTTTCTCAACGTCAGCGCGGGAATAAATTCCGCTCTCGCTCACAACTAGTTTCCCCTTCTTTTTCGCTTGTTTTAAAACGTCTATTGTTGTTTGAATGCTTGTTTCAAGAGTTTCCAAGTTCCTATTGTTTATTCCAATCACGTCTGCTTTTGTTTTCATTGCTTTCTCGAATTCTTCAAGCGAGTGAACTTCCAATAGCACTTCCAATCCTTTCGCGTGCGCTTTCTCAACCAATTCATTCACATTCACGCCTGCGAGCTTGCAGAATTCAGCAATCAACAGCACTGCATCTGCATTCGCGCTCATCTGCTTCTCGTCAATAATAAAGTCTTTCTGAAGCAGCGGAATTCCGTAGTCTTTTTCAAGCAATTTCAATTTCCCGCCAAACTTCACTGGTTCAGTCAAGACAGAAATCGCGCAAGCTCCGTTCGCTGCATACTCCCTCATTATTCCTTCTGCGTTTCTTCCTTCAATCAACTCGCCTTTAGATGGAGAGCGAGGCTTTACTTCAGCTATCACTGGCGTTTTTGCTTTGCGTATTGCTTGCGCGAGCGACTTCTTCTTTTTTCCGCTCTTTTTTTCTTTCGAGTAGTAGCCTGTTGAAATTGTTTTCTTGGCTAGCGGAAGGATTTCTTCCAAGAAATTCTGCATTGCTTTCAACCTTTCACTGCGCGGAGCGTGAGTGTTTTCGCCACTGAGCTCAAGTAGTGCGCGTAGTCGCGGTAGTGGCAGTACGCAGTGATCGTCACGTCGTAGTCGCCTGGCTCTGTGCGCGCGTTTTCGTACACTTGCACTATGAGGCTCCTGTCTTCGCCTGGCTTTAGGAATCCGAGGCGCATTTCGCGCGTGTCGTTAATGCCTGTCGCGTCGAACCCGAGTTGCTTCGGCACTTTCAGCACGAGCGAAGTCATGAGTTGTTCAGAGCGAAGGTTTTTCACGTCTATGTACAAGTCAACGCGTTCCCCTTTCTTTACTGCAAGCCTTATGGGGTTGAAGCGCGCTTTCACTGAGTACGGAGTTTTTCCGAGTTCATCGCTCACGTCTTTTTTTCCGAACATGTCAAGCAAACCCATTCACACCACCTCTCACTTGTTTTTCTTTCTTCCCTCGCGCGAGAGCTTGTAATACCAGTAGCCCATGCACGCGACTGCGATTACTAACAGCACGTCGACTGCAAGCACGTACTCGCTGCCATTCAGCACTCCCAACTCGTTCAGAGAGTCAACTATCAGCCCAATTGAAAGCACGAGCAAGCCAACTGCAAGCCCTTTGTTGTGCTCTACTATCTTCCTCTTCGCGATATACTCCATCGTGTTGTGCGAGTACTTGAACGCAATCCAGTGCGCGTAGAACGCTGCGAGGAACACCAAGCTCAAAGCTGCGAGAATGCCTTTCAAAATATTTATTGCAGCCAATTCGGCCAGAAAACTTTCAGCCACCACGAAAACCAACACCTGAAAACAAAGCAATATTCGCGAATACACTATTTAAATAATATGTTTAAACACTGCTTTTGTTATTTCTCGAAATAACTTTCTCTTGTTGCTGCGCTTGGACTCTTTCAAGCAATAAACCCACTCTAAACTTGTGGTTTAAATACTTGAAACGCGCAATACTACTCATGCAACCACCAGTGTTCAAAAACAGCCCAAGAGGAAGGCAACAGCGCAACGACGACAGGTGGCGCTCTGCAAACCCGTTCATTCTCGCTTGCAGAAGCATGTTGCTTGTTGACGACATTATTCACAGACGCGTTCACAAGGCAGCGGACTGGACGATAGTGCGCGCGAGCAAAGTCACGAAGGGAAAAGTCCAGCTTACGAAAAGAAAACTCATTGTTCCAACTCTCGCAATAGGCACTGTTGCTTCCACGACTGCTGTCGCCTTATTTGACGGGCACGGGATAAGCGGCGGGTTGTGTTGGCTTGCAGGATTAGTCGCAATCAAAGTTTTTGGTGTTGGTTGGGCTTTAAAAAAAGTCTACGACATTATAACTGAAGACCTCGGCGACGTTAAAACCTTGATGCAGCACGATGCCGAGAAATTCCTAAAAAAGCTTCGCTTGTTTGGATTGGCATTCGTTGCATTTGCACCAGCAACCATTAATTATGACAAGTTCTACGAAGTTTACACTACTCTCACTGTCTGTGTCGAATTGGCTTCCATCTCTATTGCCGCTTACCTTGCTTCTTCCAGCAACGGCATGCGCGAGAGGGCTAAAGACTGGGTGAAAGGC
Source organism: Microcaldota archaeon (assembly GCA_016212395.1). Classification (GTDB taxonomy): domain Archaea; phylum Micrarchaeota; class Micrarchaeia; order Burarchaeales; family JACRGF01; genus JACRGF01. Next base: position 12,798 of record JACRGF010000044.1, on the reverse strand, counting down.
TTGTGGCAGAAAATAAGAGAGAAAACCCGTGCGCGTGTTTCAGTGCCAGTAACTGTTGGCAACAGGAATGAATCGCTTGAAGCTTGATTTTTTTCTTTCTATATCCAGCGTTGCCCTGCTATTTTTCAGTTTTTGTTCTCTTCACTAAATGCACGTACTCTTGAAATTGCGCGTGCCTCTTAATGCAAAAATGCGCTCCGTGCTCCCCCTCAAATCTCCTCACGCTTTCATCCACTCTTTTCTTTAATTCCTTCAGCCCGTCTTCCCTCACGTTTCCGAACGCGCCTGCGCTTTCTCCAGTGTAAGCGCACGTTAAAACTTCTCCAGTGCTTCCAATGCTTATTCCGCGCGCCCAGTACGCGCACCGTGTTTCGTCAACAGTCAAGCCGCTCAAGCCGTTATTGTCGCTTTCACGCGCAGCCATTTCTTTCATTCTCTCATACTCCTCGCGCGTTCCCACAAGCTCGCCCCACTCGCCCAATGCAGAACCGCTGGGCATCACGTGATTGCACACGAACATTACGTCGTCTGCACAAAATGCTTTCATGCTCTGCACTTCATTCAAATTCAACTTGTTCAACACGAAATTCACTGCCAGCCTAACCACAATCCTCCCTTCTTCCTGCACTACGCTTGCTTTGAAAACATCGCGCAATACTTCAAGATTTCTTTTCGCTCTTTCAAAACTATTTTTCCTCCCAACAATTCTTTCATAAGTTTCAGGAGTAAACCCATGAAAGCTTGCTATTACTGTTGCGTTGCTCGCAAGCAAAAACTCTGTAGTTTCCCTCACTTCCCTCTCACTCCCATCAAGAGGAAAGCTCGCGTTCGTGAAAACAATGGACGCCATTCCAAGCGAGTGCGCGTGACTAATAACTTTTTTTGCTTCCTTCATCAAAAACGGCTCGCCCTCCCCGGCAACAACAATCGCTCTCGCACCCAAACTCTTCGCTTCAACAAGCACTCTCTCTATTTCAGAAACTGAAAGCGCGCTGTTTGCTGGTTGAAGTGTGCTTGCCTCTTCCCTTCCGTGCCTTTTTTCTTTTTGCGCTTGCTGTTCACGAGTCTCGCGTGTTTGCATTTTGCCTGCTTCATTTCTCTCATGCTTGTTTTCTTTTTGCGCTTGCTGTCCGCTTTTTGTTTCTTTCTTTCCGTTGCAGCACATGATGCACTTATAGTTGCATTTGAAAGGCAAGTTCAGCATCAAATAATCTATCCTTTCTTTCTCCACTCCTCTGCTTACTCCCAAGTGCTTCGGAGTTCCCGCCAATACTTTCATTCTTTGCGCTTGCATGATTTCATTATGCCGAAACCGCTTCTTATCCCCTCGCACGAGTTTTCAGGATTAAAACGCAGTAATTATAAATAAAATCATTTAAATCAATTATCATGCAATTAAAACTTGACAAAATAGATGCGCGTTTGCTGTGGGAGCTTGACCGAAACGCGCGCGCCACGCTCTCTTCGCTCGCGAAGAAAGTGCGCCTAAGCAAGGAGGCAGTGCGCAACCGCATCGCGCGCCTTGAGCGCGAGCAAGTAATTTCCAAGTACTACTGCATTATTGACGTGAGCAAGCTCGGGTGTTATGTCACAAAGGCGTTCGTGCGGTTTCAGGGCACTACTGAGAAAGAAGAGGATGAAATTGTCGCGTGGCTAACGCGCCATTCGTCAGTGGTTTACGTCGAGCGTTGTGATGGCGCGTTCGACTTGGTTTTCGGGGCTTGGGCGCGCAACGTGCAGGAGTACAACGATTTTCTGCATTCGTTCCTCAACAGGTTCAACTCTTTCATTTCAGAGAGGCAGATTGCTTCCATCGTGCAAGGCCAGTATTTCGTGAGAGACTATTTGGGGGGGAAAAGCGCTGGCACGGAGAGGGAAATGCTTTTCGGCGCCGTGCCTTCCGAAGAAAAAGTTGACGATTTGGATTTGCTCATTCTCGCGCAACTCGGCGAAAACGGCCGAAAGCAGTTTGTTGAAATCGCGCGAGCTGTAAAAATTTCGCCAGACTCTGTTTCAACGCGCGTGCGCAAGCTCGAGCGCGCTGGAGTGATTCAAGGCTACGTGCTGTTGCTCAATCATGCAGCTCTCGGGCAGCTGCATTACAAAGTGCTGTTGCGCCTGCAAAACCTGCCTGATGAAGAGGAAGCGCGCCTCCTCGCCTACTGCAAGGCGCACCCCAACATTGTTTACGCTGTGAAGGCGATAGGCCCGTGGGAGTACGAACTCAACATTGAAGCGCGCGGAGTGGAGGAATACCGTTCGATAATGCGCGAGTTCAAGCGCGAGTTCGCAGGCGCTGTCAAAGACTACTCGACGCTTAACCTCTACAAAATGGAAAAGTACAACTTCTGCCCAAGCTCCAAACCATGATTATGTCCAGTAATACTTCTTCATACCAAGTATTCGATAGTTTTTTAAACCTCTCGCTTTAAAGGTTTTCTCGGAGGGCTCGTGGGAGGAGACGACGCTCGAGTGTTCGGGTGTCGGGGAGAGAAACGGGATACGCAACGGGCTTGAAGCACTTTGCCGTGAACCTTTCTTGCTCCCAGACCCCCTCCAGAAAGCGAGTTTTCAGTTTTGTAGTTTTGAGTTTTGGTTGTGTGACGGCGAGTTCTCAATTTTGGGGTTATCTGTCCTATTTTTTCCCTTGTTTTTTGTTTTTTTAGTGTTTTCAGGCGTTTTTTACAATTTTTAAGCTTTTTCTTATACAATATCAGATTCGTTCGAAGGCGTTCGCGCCTATTCGAACGAATACTCGTGAAGTCTGCACTACTGCATTTAACTTGCCGACTTCACGATTGGAAAGCCTTTTTTGTTGTATTGTAAATTCAAACTGCGGTTTTCATTTACAAACAGGACAAAATTTCGATTTTGTCCTTGGGGAAGAGTGTTTTTTATGAAGGTTTTGAAATTCGGGGGCAGTTGCCTTAATTCAAAGGCGGACGTCGAGCGTACTGTTGCCATCATTCAGAAGAGTGGCGACTGTGTCATAGTGCTTTCGGCGTTGAAGGGCGTTACTGATTCTTTGATTGCGCTCGAGCATTCTGCGAAGACCGGCTCGTTTGATTTGAGCGAGTTGGAGAAAAAGCATTTTGAAGTTGTTGCTGGCTTGAAAAAGAACAAGGCTGAGTGCGAGCGGAAAGTGCGCGCGTTGCTTAATGATTTGAAGACTACTTTGACTGGCATTAGTTACTTGAAGGAATTTTCGCCCCAGACTCACGACAAGATTGTTTCTTTCGGAGAGCGGATTGTCGTCGAGATAATGGCTGCCTACTTGCGTGATTCCGGCGTTGAAGCAACTGCCTTGAAAGTTGAAGAAACCGGCATTCGCACTGACAGCAATTTCAGCGACGCGCTCGTTATTGAGGAGAGCAAGGCGTTGATAGTGCAGGCGTTGAAGAAAGCGAAAGGCATTCCTATTGTTCCTGGTTTTGTTGGGTTGAACGAGCAGGGCTTGATTACTACTCTCGGCAGGGGCGGTTCTGACTACACTGCAACTTTCATTGCTGCCGCGCTCTCGTGCGAGTGCGTGCTTCTCAAGGACGTTGACGGGTTGATGACTGCAGACCCGAAGGTAGTTCCTGACGCGAAGATTGTGAAGAACGTTGATTACCTTGATGCCATGGAGCTTGCGCACTACGGTTCGAAAGTAGTGTTCGTGAAGGCAGTAATGCCTGCCATGCTTGCGCGCATTCCCATTCGAGTGAAAAGCTTTGAGAAAGACAACGGAGGCACTGTCATCAGCGCAGAGCAAGGCAGTTCAGTGGTTGTCCCGCTCGCTAAAAACGTTGCCATCGTCGAACTTTTAGGCTATACTGGAATGATGACTGTCTTCTCTTCAATCGTCGACCAACTCGGCAAGAAAAACATTTACCCTCTGCTCATCACTGAATCTTCCGCGTGCGGTGAAGTTTCAATAGTCGTGGACGAGAAGAGCGCGGAAAAAATAGAACGCATTGCCGCTCCGCTCATGAAAGGCAGGAAAATCGTCGTAGAAAAAGGCCTGGCGATGGTGTCCGTAGTCGGCAGTTCAATGAAAGGCAAGATCGGCATTGCAGCTTCAGTGTTCGACTGCCTCGCGAAAGAAAAAATTAACGTAGTCGCCATCGCGCAGAGCGCGAGCGAGCGAAGCATTTCCGTAGTAGTGGAAGGAGACAAGGCAGTCCAGGCGGCGCAGGCGCTCCACAAGAGATTCATTAAATAAAAAAAAATAAAGAAAAAGCTTCGTCGTATTTTTGCTCCTAATCCTCAGATTCACTCTCATCTTATTTTCATGTGTAGTCATTCAACTCGTTTTCGTCTTATTTTTTCGCATATTTTTCTCCATTGTTTTTCTCTTTCTTCTGCTCGTTCACCGTATTTTTGCTCCTAATCCTTCAAACCGTTTTTTTATTTTCCCGTCTATTTCTTTCAGGTTTGCTTCTGCGAAAATAGTGAAGCGCAGTGTTACGCTCGTTCCTTTTTCCCCCATTTCGTACACGTCTATTTTTTCCACGCTCACCACGTCTTCGTCTATTCCTTCGCCTGCATTCTTTACTGTTTCAGGCTCGCATTTCGAGAATACGAACGAGTAGTCTCTCTTCACGCTGTTTTTCTTTTTCCACTCTCTCAGCTCGCTCCAGCCCAATAATTTTACGTTCGATGTTTTCAGCTTCTGCGTTTTGCTTTTTGTTTTCAAAGTTATGTTTTCAGCATCAAGCTCTGCAAGCTCTCCGAAGTGGACTACATGGGAGTAAATGTTTTCTACAGCTATTTTTTTTCCAGTTGCTGCTTTCAGCCTTCGCACTTCCTCGTTGAGCGCTGCTATTGCCTTGTCGCTTTTCGCCATTCCTTCCTCCAAGTTTCCGTAGTGCTTGGCTGCTTCGTTCATGAATTTGATGAACGCATCCTCATTCTTCTCGTCTATTATTTTCTTCAGTTCTCTCGCTTGTTTTACGAACTCGTCGCGCACTCTCTTTGCTTTCGGGTTGAACATTTGGATTTCAGCGTACAACTGCGGGTTCTGGCCTATAATGCGCGCGACGAAATCCATAGTCAGTTCGTAGAGCGAGGAAGCGAACACGCGCGAGCGCTTCAAGTCCACTCCAAGCGCCTTTATTGTTCCTGCAGCTGACAAGTAAGTAAAGTGCGTGAGCGCCTGCACTACTGCCATCGCCTCGTCATGCTCGTCTGCAGTGGTTTCAAGAACGCGCGCCTTCCTCTTCTCGAAAAAATGCTTTATTTTCGCAAACCGCTCTCCCTTTCTTACCGGCGTGAACACTATCGTCTGGCCTTCCAAGCTTGTTATTCTCGGGCCGTGCATGGGGTGGCAGCCCACTATCTCTTCGCATTTTGCTTTCTTCATTTCATTCACTGCCAGTGTTTTTATCGAAGTAAAGTCCATCAACAAGCATTCCTTCTTCAAGAACGGAAGAATTCTCTTTATCGTCTCTGCAGTAGCGCGAATAGAAACTGAAACTATCACGACTTCAGAGTTCGCGCACGCTTCTTCCTCTCTCGCAGATTCTACTCCCAACTCTTTAGCTTTTTTTCTTCCTCTCTCTTCGCTCCTGCTCGTAATCGTTACGTCGAAGCCGTCTTCCTTCAAGAGTTGTGCGTAGAGCGCGCCGAAGTCCCCGGCGCCTCCAATGATTGCAACGCGCATAATGCTAATCCTATGCCACCTACTCATTTAAATTCCCGCGAGTTCATAATTAATTCATGTCGAAACAAGCGCTACCTCGCGATTTGCAACCTCGCAATTACTCACGCGAGCTAGAATTATGGAGGGTGGTGCGAAACGGCAATATAACGTTGGCGCAAGTGAAAGATTTTCTTGGGGCAGTGCGCGCCATGTACAAATCCGGGCAAATTCAAGGCGCTCAAAAAACTGTTCGCAGGGGAATTTACACTCACATTTCTTTCAGCGAGCTTCCTTTCAAAGATGCTTTAATCGTCTTGAAGAATGGCACGTTGGACCACGTTCGGTATTCCGGGCCAGTTCTGTCAAGTCCTACTAATGTTGGATCTATTTTTCTTGTAGGAGAGGACTTGCGTGTTTCGTACACGGGCGGCGCGGCAGTGGAAGATGGGGGCGCTTTTTTCGCGAAATTGTTAGGCGCACGTAGCCGTTCACTGCGCGAGTTGGATGATGCTGAACAAGAGGTTTTTCCTAGAATTGCATTTGACGCGAAGCCAACTTACCGGAGCATAACTCACACTCCTAAAACTCTGAGTGATTTTTTTTCCTTTGCCAAGACAATCGACGCTCGCCAGTTTGAAGATTTGGTTTTAGATGTGGAATCTATTTTAGCCAACGAACAAAAAACTCGCGGGTATTCTGGCGCCAGAGTAGAATGCAGCCTAGTTTCATTGTCGCGTGAAGGCAAAGCTGTTTTCGTGGGCGACTTGCACGGAGATTTTGATTCTCTTTTTCGCGTGCTTTCTGAAACAAATTTCGTAGAGAGAGTTTCAAGCGGAGAAAAAATCTCGCTGGTTGCGCTTGGCGATTATATCGACCGGGGTGATTCAAGCGTTGGGGTGCTCGCGTTGCTTCTCGATTTGAAGCGAGCATTTCCTGAAAACGTTTTTCTCTTGCGCGGTGACCATGAAGTAGAAGCGACCAACAAATACGGAGAATTTGATCAAGAGTTAACACGAAAGTTTAAAGCAAGGGGTGGAAAGCGGTTGTACTCGCTTGTAAACAAGCGCGTGTTCGACCGCCTTCCTTTCGCGTTACATACTGGTTCCGGCGTGCTCGTGCTTCACGGTGGAGTTCCGCAGGGAGTTTTCACTTTGGCCGAACTCGCCTCGCTAGACGGAGAAAAACTAGCGCAACTGGTTTGGAACGAGCCTAAAAAGGGTTTGAGTGGTTTTGCGTTAAATGAAACTCGCGGCGCTTTTCGTTTTTTCGGGGCTGACGTGTTGCGCGCTTTTCTTGCAGGCACGCATTCAACTGTTTTAATAAGAGGGCACAGCAAATGCGGAAAGACAGGGTACGCGACTTTTTCAAGACTCGCGCTTACTCTTCAAACGCATGCTTCCAACCCAGGTGGCCGCGCATTTGTTGAAGTCAGCTTGGAAACAGATGCAAGCATGCAGTTGTTGCTTTCAGGATTAAAACAAGTCTAATTTCAGCGCAATTCTTTTTCAAGCCTTGTCGCAAGTCTTCCTGCTAGTTGTCGCACTTCTTCAACACTATCGTTCTTCATCGCTTTAAGCAATTCAAGCGATTCGCGCGTTTTTATCGCGCTGCATGATGTTGCAACTTGTTTTCGCACTTCGTCTTCAGCGTCTCTTGAAAGTTTTTTCAGCAATTCCAAGCCTTCAGCGCCAACCCATGCCATTGCTTGCGCGGTTGCCTCGCGAATTTCACTGATCCCGCTCTCTGAAGCTTTCGCCAGCGCTTCAAGAAACTCTTTTTTTTCATTTAGTGCTTGAGCGCTTCCAGCGAGTTGCCCGCATACTAGAACAGCGCTTTTTGCCACTCCTGCATTTTCATCTTCAGTCATAAGCAGTGCAACGCGCCTGCTTTCCTTGTCCGGAGAGCGCTTTAACGCGTCGAGCGCAAGCACTCTGTCAAACTCGCCGAACTGCTTGAGTTGCGCCAATAAATCTGCTGGGGTTCTTGCTAATGCAAACCTGCCTTCGCCTGCTTCAAAAACTCTTTGTGCTACGGCTGTAAACATAGGCCTGACGTTTTTTTCTGCAAGCGGTCTAATTGTTTGCGCGAGTTGTTTCACGTTTTAACCTCCACGTTTAGTCCATTGAAAGCGTCAATCCGTACATTCTGCTCCACGCCGTTTCAGGCTCTGTCTGCGCCCTGCTGTAGAGTTCGCGAAGCATTTGTTCGTTTTGCCTGTAAAATTCTTCTCCGAGCCTCGCCCTTGCTTCAAGCGCTCCTGAAGAAAAGCTTTCGCGCATTGCGTTCATTCCTTCAGTGAACCCTTGTCGCATTGCAGACTGCGCTGCCTCGTCTGTCAGCCCGAGTGCTTGTGATACTTCAGAATACATTTGGCCAAGTGTTTCAGCTGGGGTTTTTTCCATCAGCCTGCCTTGCCTTCGCTCGAACGCTAAGCACGCGTTGTCAACGTGCGAAAGCTGCAATCCCCCGCCCGGAGCCCTGCCGAGCATGAATTGTTCCGCGTGCACGTCCGTTCCACCTAGTATGAAAGAACGCGCGATGTCTTCCCCCATCTGCCTTGCTAGCTCTTGCTTTTGCCGTGGCGAGAGCCTTGCAATCTCCTGCTCTGACATTCTTGACACTGGAGTCCCAGCGTCTTCCATCACTGCAAACGTCGTCCTTCCCTCCTCGACAATGCGCGTTCTCACCGTGTTTCCTCCTGCCTTTTCACCCATTATTTGAAACAGTGCTTCGTTCCGCAATTGCTGCGCTTGCTTTTGCCCTTGAACCATTTTAACGTAAACTCTCCGCCCGCTCTCAGTCGTCACGCGCAGCACTCCGCCCCCCTCGCGCGGGTTCAACACTTTTACTTCCCTCACCGCGCCGTCCACGAACCCTTCAAGCGCTCTCATCAACTCAGGGGATTCCACGCCTGTAGCCTTGCGCACTGCTTCAGCCACTGGCTTCATGGATTCAGCAGTGCTTCTCCTTGCTGTTGGTTCTACTGCTCTCAATGCAGGGCGTCTCGCTTCTGCATTGCCTCCTCGCGCGCCAGGCATTTCTATCGATTGCCCAGTCGTTGCCTCGCGCACTACTGGCATTTCAACTTGCTCTCGCGGCGTTCTCAATGGAATGACTTGAGCTCCACGCTCCCATCCATTCATCCTCACTGGTCCGGCTCCGGCTTCCTGTCTTTGCATTCTCGGTTCTCCACTCGCGTTTCCTGTTTCAACCCATCTTCTCGTTTTTGGAAATGGAATGACTTGCGCTCCTGCAGGTTCAGCCACTGCCCTGACTGTCGGGGTTTCCTGCCTTGGGTAAATTTCAATCGTTGCAACTTTTTCTTTGCCCCACTTTGCAATCACAGGCACTGCTCCCCTGAAAGCCAAGCCCATTGGCGCGACTCCTGCAATCAAGCCTGCTAGTTCTTCGTTCGTAAACCCTGTGCGCATTCCGCTTGCAACAGCAGTTCCTATCCCGTACACGCCCAATCCTGCAAGCCCGAAGCTTGTAACTCCTGTTGCAATGCTTATCGTCAGTTGCACTCCTTTCGACAATTCAAAGTATGCTTTCGCGAACCTTCCAACTGCAGGCACTGCAAACAACGCGCCCTCGCCTACTTTTGCCCATGAGAGTTCTCCTGTGCGCTGATAATCTTCGTACACGTCTTTTCCCGCGCGCATGCTCCAGTAAGCTGCTTCCAAGCCGAGCACAAGCGGTGTTGCAGTCCCGCTGCTTGAAACTTCAGCAGCAATCCCTGCACCAATCACTATCCCGTCGCATGCGTAACTCCCATATTTTGAAAACAAGTACGCGCCTTTCTCTCCAGCGCTTAACTCTCTGTACCCGCGTTCTTCCCTGTAAGCCTGCAGGTATTTCGAGCTCGCTTCCCTAAAAAGCGCTTGCGCTTCTCCGTCTAGTTCGCGCGCTTTCTCCAAGTGCCTTCTTGCTTCCCTCTCGTTTCCTTGCGCTAAAGCTGTTTGCGCCGCGCTTAATTCTTCAAGCACTTCCTCATACTTTCCCCTAATCTCTCGAGCGAGCTCCTGTTTTCCTGTTGCTTCAAAAACTGAAACCATTCCTTCAAACTTTCCGTCTTCCCCCAGTTTCGGGACAAGCACTTTGTCCACTCCTTCAAGCGCCTTGCGCGTTCCCCTCACTGCGCTTGCAGTTAATCCACCAAGCGCTTCTCTTTGTTCTGTCTGGAACAATTCCTGCCACGTTTTCTCTTCAAAACTCGCGCGCACTCCAGTACTGCTTTCAACTATCGCGCCTGCTTTTCTCAATACTGTCATTTGCTCGTTTGCTTCGTTGAACGAGCCGTCAGCATTGAAAAACTTTGAAGGGTCGTAACCCTCTACTGCTGCAGAGAGCTGTGCATCTGCATCGCGCACCAAATCAACAAAACCGCTCGCGTACTCGTACCGTCCACGCGTCAGTTCCGCATGATCTTCATCTGCAGGCGCGCTCTTCCTCATTCTTTCAAGCACTCCAATATACTCTGACGATTGCCTGCTCAATTCAATTGACGCTTGTTCGCACATTTCCTCAAACTGCTTCGATTTTTGCAAGTAAACGTCGGCCCTCGCAAGTGAAACGCCTGCTTTACTAGCAAGAGCGTTCAACTCAAGCAATCCTTCCAGTTGTTCAGAGTTTCCAGGAGTTCTCAAAAACATTCGCACTCTCTCTTGGTACTCGTAAAATTGTTTTCTCGCGCTTGAAGCAAGCCCTGCAATAGCCTCGCGCGCTTTCGAGCCGTGCAGCAAGCCTGCCTCGCGTTCTATTCTCCCTGCATCCTGAACAGACGCGCTTGCTTCAACATAGCCTTTCAACAACCCGGTGTAAAGCATTGCTACGTCTATCGCGCCAGCATCCCCTTCCTGCAGCCTCTCCCTCGTGTCTTGAAGCAGTCTTTCAAAATAACCCAGAACTTCACGGTCTACAACCATCGTTGTTTCTGTAGCTTGCCTTACTTCCGCGACAGCGCGCAAGCCTGCATCAACTTGCTGGATTGCAGCTTGGATCAACACTGGCTTTACAGCAGAACCCGCATGCCCGACCAATGCTCGCACTTGCGCTTCAGCATTTGAAGCTCTTGACGCAGGCCCTACCCCTTTCGCTTCTTTTTTTTCTTCAAGCGGAAGCCCCAACTGCTGGAACGCCGGAGTTTGCACTAGCCTCTGCAAGTCGCTCACGCGCTTCTCCGCTTCTTCTGCTCCTTTAAACACTGGGCACATAGCTAATTCTCTCCTGCCCCCAATTCCCTGCAAATGTCATAAAACGCTTTCAAGCGTTCCAACCGAGTTCTTGCTTCGTCGTCTTTTTTGAACACGTGCGTCTCATTCCATTTTTTCAATGCGTCACGCCATTTTTGAAGCTTCTCCATTTTCTCTGACAACTGCGCGCCTGTTTTTTTTTCCTTCTCCCACCCTTGCAACGCGTATTCAATCGAGTCTATAGTAGCGTCCACCTTTTGCTTAGTAACATTATCAATTTCCACCAAGTTTTCTTCACTCAACTCATTCATCAAAACCGCCTCTAACCTTTTTGTCTCGCGCGCATATTAAATACTTTCTCGAAGCAACAAAAACCCATGCAAGCAGTTGCTTTAGCCATCGGCGGTTCAGACCCGAGCGCAGGCGCAGGCATTCAAGCAGACTTGAAAGTTTTTTCAAAGCTCGGTGTTTACACTGCAACTGCAATAACTGCAATTACTATCCAAAACACTATCGCACTCAAAAAAACAAATCCTCTTCCTTCATCGCTCGTGCAGCAACAACTCAGAATTATTCTCGAAGACTTCAACGTAAAAACAATAAAAACCGGCATGCTTCCCACTGTTGAAACAATAAATGCCGTCGCGCATGCAATAAGGAAAAGCAAAACTCGTTTTGTGATTGTTGATCCAGTGATGAGCGCGCAAATGGGCGGGAGTCTGGTCGAGCGGAAAGCAGTGAAAGCGATTCGTTCCCTTCTTCTTCCTCTCGCGACGATAATTACCCCCAATGCTCTCGAAGCCCAGTGCTTGCTTCAGTCAAAACAAAAAATATCCACGATTCAACAAGCAAAGCTCGCGTGCATTCAACTCCAGCAACTCGGGGCGAAAAACGTCGTGTTGAAAGGAATGAAGGTCGGAGAAGAAAATAAAGGAATGCGGGTTGGAGAAGAAAAAATCGTTGACGTTTTACTGCTTGAAAACGGCGAGTTTGTCTTGTTCGAAAAGAAAAGGATAAAGAAAGGCACGAAGGGCGGAGGGTGCGCGTTCGCTTCAGCAATAGCCGCTTTTCTCACTAAAGGAAAAAGCGTGAAGGAAAGCGTTGCGCTCGCGGAAAAATTTGTTTCGCAAGCGATTGAAAGAGGAGGAAAGGTTGGAAAAGGAATTGAACTCGTGAATTTGCTGTGAAGGCGAGAAAAGGGATTGAAGCAGTGAATTTGCTGTAAAGAGGAGAAAAGAAATTGAAGCTTGGACTTTGCTATGGCTTGTTATACTCATGCGTTTCTGCCGTCTTTAAAACTGTTCGCGGTCGCCAACTCTACCTATTTTAACACGGCGTGACGCTTGTAGTAAATAACTCCGCATGGCGATAGTCAAGCGTCACGTCGTGCGGGTGGATAAGGCGGTCGCATCGACTGTCACCCCCCTCTAAAAGTTTTTATACGAAGTAAACAGCATGAGTGTGTGATGAGGGCGTATAAGTTTAGGCTGTATCCATCTAAGCAGCAGGAGGTGGAAATGCTTAAGCATTTGTGGTTAGCGAAGAGTTTGTGGAACGAGCTTTTAGGGCATTCGAAAAATTTTACGATGATTTCGGTTTTTTTCCTTCGAAGGACGCGCTTCAGTTAATGGTTAAGGATTACAGGTTGTATTCGCAGGTTCAGCAGGAAGTAGCTCACAGAGTTTATTATTCAGTGATTCGGATTTTTAGGTTGAGAAAGAAGGGTTTGAAGTGTGGTTTTCCGAGGTTCAAGTCTCTTGGCAGGATGAAGAGCCTTTACTACCCGCAGTTCGGCTTTCGTCTTGAAAGCAAGTTGGAAGTGACTCCTTTCGGAAGAATTTCTATTAGGAAGCACCGTGAAATCGAGGGTAAAATTAAGACTCTTGTTTTGAAGCGTGAGTCTTCAGGCAAGTGGTTTGCTGTTTTTACTGTTGAAGAAAACAGCAGAAACTCTAAGAACAACTTTGGCGGAACGGTTGGTGT
>JACRGF010000046.1 GCA_016212395.1 Microcaldota archaeon | reverse complement strand
GCGAAGTTGAGAGTGGCGAGAGTGCATGAAAAAATAAGCAATACGCGTAGTGATTTTCTTCACAAACTTTCAAAGCAATTGGTTGGCGTTTATTCCGTCGTAGCGTTGGAGAAACTGTCTTCCAAGCGAATGTCTGAACAAAATTTCGGAAAACAGATTAACGATGCTGGGTGGAATGCGTTTGCGAACATGCTTTGCTACAAAGCGGAAGAAGCTGGTTGCAAAGTAGTACTCGTGAATCCAGAGAATACTACGAAAACGTGCAGCAACTGCAACTTGATTCAAAGCATGCCGCTACAAGAAAGAACTTACGAATGCCCTGCATGTGGCTTGGTCATCGACAGGGATTTAAATGCTGCGCGGAATATACTTGTAAAAGCTACCGTCGGAACGACGGAAAGTAACGTTTCCCGAGACGAGGCAACAGCATCGTCAATGAAAGAAGACGCCACCCCTTTTAAGGAGTGGTAGTTCACTAACTTCCCAGCGCAAAACAATCCCTACGGCCGCGGTCGTTCAATGGCAGGACTACGGGTTGTGGCCCCGTGAACGGGGGTTCGATGCCCGCTTTTTCTTTCTTTTCGATTCGTCGAAAAGAAAGAAAAAGCAGGCACTATTCGGCTTCGCCGAATGTGCCGCGCATTCGCCAACAGGCGAATAGCGCAGGCGCGCAAAAAGAAAGAAAAAACACGCGCGCCAAACAGCGAAAATCTCCCCTGCGGCCCTTTTTTTTGTTTTCAGTCTCGAGTTTTCAGTTTTGTGCGGGTGGTTTTGCTTTTTTTTTTGTTTTCAGTTTCGCGTTGGTCCCACCGCAGCTCTTCTGTTACCACCACAATTGCAAAGTTTTTTTGATTATTGTTAATCTGTGGTGGTAACTGTTTTTGTTTTCAGTTTTGAGTTTAGGGGTTTTGCAGAATCAGTTCAGTCTTTCTTCTTCAAGAATTTTGAGATTCCTTTAGTTGTTTTTTCCTCTTGTTTTTCTTCAGGTTTTACTTCTATTCTTTTTGTTTCTTCTCTTTTTTCTTCTGTTTTTTGCGCGAGTGCCCGTTGAAGCGTTTGAGGCGGGATTGCGGCGAGTTGTTCAGGCTTTCCTTTCCTTATCGCCTGCACTGCTTCTTCTTTTTCTTTCTTCATTCTAGTGAGTTCTTCATCCACGAGTTTTTCGAACAATGCTTCCCACGCTGGCTCTACGACTGCGTAGTCCACATTGCCTCCGCTTGCTTCCTTTTCTTTCAACAGCTTGTTCGCGTTGCTCGAGCATTTCAGCACGAAGTCTATTTCCAGCAACTCCAACTCGCTGTTTTTCTTTGCCGCGTTCAGAATTTGCGAGTACACTTTCCCTTTGAAGAACGCCTGCAACACGTATTGTTCAGGCGGAATGCCTGTTTCCGCGCTCCTGCGCGCGAGTGCCGGGGGCACGAATTTGAGCTTGAGTTTTTTCGCGAGTTCGCTTACTTTCAACGCGCTCAAGTCCCACTCGTTCGCTTCAGCGTTATCCAGGAACCTGCACGCGAGCTTGCACGCGTCAATGTCGTCGCCCCTCTGGAATTCAAACACTTCAACGAATTGTTTTTTCTCCACGTCGCTCTCGAAGCATTCTCCAAGCACGCGGTAGACTCTTCCTTTTCTTCCGAACCTTATTTTCTTCAAGAACGAGTACCTGTCTGTCGCGAACATTGCTGCTGCAGGCACGTTGAACACGAGCTCGAGCCTGTCTTGAATGTCTTTCAAGCTCTGCGCGTGCAAGTTGTACAAGCAAAACACTCCAGGCTGGGTGTTCAGCAAGTTGATTATTCCTTGAATAGCCATTTTGCTTCTAACTTCATTGATAATGAGCGCCGAGTCGCCCATTCTCAGCGACGCGCCTGCCATTGAAATCAAGCTCAACTCGCTTCCCTTCTCATCATCCTCCTTGTCCGAGCTCATTACTTTCATTGCGCCAACGTGGAAACCGCGCTTGCGGTAAGCGCGCGTTGGAATTTCTTCAATATCCTGAATAGGCAGAATCCTTTTCTTCGTGCCAATAGCAACTATTTTCGCTGCAGTAAACGCTGTTTTTCCCACTCCCTTCAACCCCAGCACTGCCTCGCTGTTCCCCAAGCCAACCATCATGTCGTCGTATCCAGCAAAGAACGGGCTCATTGACTTGTAGTAAAGGTATTGCGCGTAAGTGAACGGCGATTCCTTCGTCATTCTCAACGCTGCCTGCAATTCCCCGAAAGTTGCAGGCGGGCCTTGAATGTGGCACCTCATGTTCAAGCGCGTGAGCATAATGTCAGCAATCGGGTTTTTCTGGTCGAACCTGCGCGTTTTCTGCGTTGACACGATGTTTCTAATCATGTTTTCCATGAGCTGCTTGTTGTACCTCCAAAGCGTGTGGCACAACCCGAACTTCGCGTGCTCAATATACATCGGAGAATTCTCCGAATCAATGTAAATATCAGTGATATTATTCGTGTCCAACGCCATGTTTTCAATCGGCGCGCCCAGCCCGACAACCCACGATGCTGCTTCTCTCCCCATCACGAGCGCTTGCTCTACAGTAACATCAATGCCTTCAAGCCCGCACTCGTTCAAGAACTCTTGCCTGTACTCAAGCATTTTAGTTTCAAACAGCGTCGTATAATCCAGCGTCTCGTCGAACACTGCAGGCTGCATGTCGCGCGCTATCACTCTCCTCAACATTTTCTTCAACGGCTCGCTCAACGCATCAAGCACAACGTTCTCTTGAGTATACAAGTTAGCCTCGCTCTTTTCAAGCATGAACACTTTCACTCTCTCCCCGTACGCCAGCGAGTACTCGCTTTCAGCGTCAGGATGCGGCTTTGCCTCTTCTGGCTTTTCAAGCTGGAGCGTGCTCACAAAACCCATGCTCTTCAAGCCCACGAGTTCAGTAAACACTGTGCGCAAGTCCCCCTGCTTTTTCGCGAGCGCATGCAGTTCTGTTGCTTCAACTTTCCTCTTTATCGATTCAAGGAGCGCTTTGAACTTCATGTACCCGTCCATGTAAGCGCTTTTCTCAGGCTCTTTCTCGCTGTAATCCGCAATATACTGCACTATCAACAACGGGTTTTGAAAGAACGCTTCCAAAATCTTCACAAGCGCCTTCTTCCTGTAAGGATACGCGTCATCATCAGGCCTTCCGAACGTCTTCGGATTCACTGCA
The DNA here is from genome assembly GCA_016212395.1 of Microcaldota archaeon. Classification (GTDB taxonomy): domain Archaea; phylum Micrarchaeota; class Micrarchaeia; order Burarchaeales; family JACRGF01; genus JACRGF01. The sequence goes on along the minus strand of JACRGF010000046.1, from coordinate 706 downwards.
ATGCTCTCCACTTCACGAGCTATCGCCACGTAATCCCACAGCATTTTCGCCTGCTTCTCATCCAAAGAAAAAACAGTTTCCTCCTCGTACTTATGCGTCTTGATTCCCTTCTCAAGCGTCATCGCCAGCATCTGCAAATGCGAGTTAATGCACTGGGGGGACAAGAACTCGTACTCGCACGTAGCGCAATCCATAACCAGCTGGTTTCCCACTACCTTCGGCTTGCACATGAGAAAAAATTAGCTGAAACACTTTTTATTAGTTTCTAATGCCCTCGAAAATCACTACGCCAAAAAAGCAACGCTGCACTGCAACCCTCAAACAATCCGAAACTCCAAAAGACAAAACTACTGCAAAACCATTCAAAACCAGCCAGAATCACCCAAAACTCCAAAACTCAAAACTGAAAACCATTTACCGTGCCCCCTAATTTTCATTCACTGCGAGTTAAGTAGTCACCTAAATATAAATATTTATTAATTGTAGTCACCTAATAGGAAGTATGCACATCGAATTAAGGATGCTCGGAGGCAATGCCAAGTACTACCTTGCATATTCTTACAGAAAGGATGGGAAGGTAAGAAAAGCGAGGGTTTACATAGGCTCAAATCTTTCAAAAAGGGAATTAGATGAAAAAAAGAAAAGTGCTGAAGAAAAAATAAGGAAAAAAATAGAGTCAATAAAGCTAATTCGAGATCCTTTTCAT
>JACRGF010000045.1 GCA_016212395.1 Microcaldota archaeon | reverse complement strand
GCGCACAGCAGAACTGAATATTTGAGAAAAGCGTATGCTGGGAATGGAAGCCACGAGCGCAAGCGAAGGATGTTGGAAGAAAAGCAGAGCCTTGGGAGGTTTCACTTTACTGCGAGCAGGAAAAAGTTTCAGAAACTAAAGGAAACGCTCGAGTGCACTGCAGTCGTGCTATGCAACGGAAGCGTGTGCGACGAAAAGTTCATCGAGAAAATAGCTGGAGCGTTGAGGAAAAGGGGTTTGCACGTTTCGTTCGCGAACTTGACGAACGTGCACGAACACGCGAGCAACGTACGCTTGATCGCAAGGCTGCCGTTCAAGAGAGAAGCAGTGATAATGTGGTCTGAACACGCGCACGAATTCGACGAGAGGGGGAACACGATAACGCCGTCGGGCGGAGAGTTGGTAAGCGCAGTCACTATTGGAATAAACAGGTACGCGAGAGAAGCAGGAAGACAGCGAAATTGGAGGGAAACGTTCAGCGCGCACCAAGCAAAAATCGCAGTATTGAAAGCAACGCGGAACGCCCGGCAGGCAGCGAAAACTCCGGCTGGAATAGCAAGAACGAACAAGCTGAAAACAATTCCAGTTAGTAATACACGCCAACTTCTTCGTCGATGATTTTCTGCGTGATTGCAGGCGCGTCTTCAAGCCACCCGTCAACAAGCGCTTCCACTTTGCTTTTAATCGGCTCAAGCGACTCGCCTTTCTTGGTGATGAGCTGGACGCTCGCCATTTTCGGCTGGTCTATTGGCTTTCCTATTTGCGAGAGCAGCGAAACGTTCACTTCAGCAACCTGCGGGTAGCACTTGACAATATCTGAAGCGATTTGGTTTGCGAGAGCTGAATAAATTTTTCCAACGTGGTTCACTGGATTCTTTCCTGCAGCTGCCTCGAGAGTCATTGGCCGCATTGGAGTAATCAAGCCGTTCGAACGGTTGCCCCTGCCAACGCTCCCGTCATCGCCCATTTCCATGCTCAACCCAGTCACAGTCAAGTAGACAGAGTCGCGCTTGTAATCATCAGCGGTGTTAATGGCTACTTCAACCTCGCGGGAAGTAAGCGTTTTCGCCTTGGAAAGAATGTCTGCAGCAATCGCTTCTTTCTGCTTTATGTAATCGTTCAAGTCGCTAACGTGGCGCGAAACGAAAGCAATGCATACAGTCAAGTTGATTTTATCACTGTTGCGCACGCCCATCACTTTAACGTCCTCGCCAACAGCCGGGAATTTAGCTTTGTAGTCCTTGCTGTTCAACAGTTTTTCTGTTTCCAGAACAATGCGTTCTGTTTCGCTGAAAGGCGCGAAGCCAACTCCGAAACTCGTGTCGTTCGCGAGAGGCACTGGAGGCGCGCGCAGGAACAAGTCCACCAAGTCCCTGCTTCCCTGCGAAATGCGCGTGTCAAACAACACGTCGTCGTCAACGTTCAAAAAACGCGTTCGCTCTTTCAAATACTTTTTCGCGGAATCAACTGCAATCTCGAGCGCGGGAACAACTTTGCCGTCCACTTCGCTCGTAGCCCTGCCTGAAAGCAAAACGAAAATAGGCTTTACGAACTTGCCCCCGCCGTACTCAACGCGAGTGCCACCACCGCAAATCAAGCCCTTGTCAACATTGTGATGCATTATCTTGCCGAACTCATTCAAGTAAGCCTTGCACAAGTTCCGGCTGACAGACTCCATAACTCCGTCAATCAAAGTGTCAGGATGCCCAGCGCCCTTGCGCTCGACAAGCTCGACAGCACGCTCTTCAATCGGAATAGGGCCCAACTGCTCGATGTTAATGTTCCTCATAAAAACAAACCTCCCTGAAAAAACTGAAGTGAAATTAAGAAGAAAAAAAATATAAAGCAAACAACTAAACGGTATTCCGAATGGAATAAGAAAAGCAGAATCAGAATAAAAATGAAAGGAAAAACAAACAAACGCGTGTTTCATGCAATAAAAAAAATTAACGTTGCTTCGTTCGTGTTTTTTCGCGTGGAAAACAAGCTTGCTTTCTTTTTATTTTTTGCTTTAAAGCGCTAAACTTTGTAAACTATTTTGAAGATAGCGCTGCTGATTGGCGCGGGCACGAACGCCATCACGTATAGCGCGAACCTTCGGACGACCCACTTCCACATTTTCCAGTACCACTTGTTGTTTTTCTTGATGAGGTTGAGAAGCTCCTTGAACTGCTCCTTTTCTCCGACGCCCATTTTGCTGTCAGTTATCTTGATGTGCTCTTTCCCGTCCACAACTGTTTTTTCTTCCTGCTGGCCGATTTCTTTTTTCGCGCTCTCGTACCACGGGCCGAGCGAAGACCTTCTCTTGCGGATTACTTTCAAGTAATCACGCATTTGAATGTCCCGCTGCTTTATGCTCTTGCCTTGCTCTTGCGCGAGGTACGCTTCCTTCCAAGGAATAGTCGCGGCTTCCTCGCTGATGATTTTAATGTCTGAAGAGGAGTAACCCATAGTCGCAAACCCGAGCCGAACCCAGTCGATATTGCCAGCAAGCGGCCTGTTCTTCGAATGAAACTTGAAGATTTGAAGCCGAGAGCGAATGTCAGGCTCTGGAATGAAAATGAGTTTCGAGAAACGGCCTGAACGACGCAACGCAGGGTCAACGTCCCAAGGCGCGTTCGTCGCAGCGAGAATAAGCATGTTCTCGTTGCGCGCTTCCACCCCGTCCATTTCATAGAGAAGCTGGTTGACAGCCATTTTCTGGTAAGGCTGCTGGCCCATCTGGTCACGCCTGCCACCCAAAGCTTCAACCTCGTCAAAGAAAACAATGCACGGCGAATTCTTCCTGCCTCCCTCGAAAATAGCGTGCAGATTCTTTTCAGTATTGCCCACGTACATGTCCATAACGTCGCTGATTTTCGCGTTGATGAACGCAGACTTGGCTTCGCCAGCAGCGCCTTTCACGATGAACGTCTTGCCGCAGCCAGGAGGCCCGTAAAGCATAATGCCGCCACCGCCGAACTTTCCGTACTTGCGCGCGAGCTCTGGATCGCGCAAAGGGTAAACGATCGCGTCGCGGATTTCCTCTTTCGTCTTCTCCATTCCAGCAACTTCCACGAAAGTCATCGTCGGGTGCTGCAACAACTTCTTAACATTCACTGTGCCGCCGCCTTCAGGCCCGCCAGTAGTAGCACCCATTGCCCCTCCGCCAGCAGCGCCCCCGGCGTCAGTTGGAACTTCACCACGCTCCCACTTTCCCTTCGCAAGCTCGCGGTGGTTGATCGCTTCAGTAAAATTCGGGTTCAACTCTATCGCTTTATCGTAATCAGCAACCGCTTTCTCGTAATTGCCCATGTAGTCGAACGCCAAGCCGCGAATGTGGTAAGCCTCGGCAAAATTCGGGTTCAACTCAATAACTTTGTTGAAGTCCTCTACCGCGCGCTCGTAATCCTGCTGGCACGCGTAAGCCAAGCCACGGTTGTAATAAGCCTTCAAATAACGCGGGTTCAAACTAACTGCCTTGTCGTAATCAACAATCGCCTTCTCGAAATCCTGCTTGCGGTAAAACGCGTCGCCCCTGTTGTTGAAAATAACCGCGTTGCGCGGGTCAAGCTCCGCCGAACGGTTGTAGTCGCTAATGGATTTTTCAAACTCTTTCTTGTTGTAGTAGCATAATCCCCTGTTGAAGTAAGCCTCGCTGAAATTCGGGTTCAAAACAATAGCCATGTTATAGTTTTCAATAGCCTTGTCAAAATCATTCTTCTCGTAAAAAGCATTTCCGCGGTGGTAGTAAGTGCGCGCGTCAGTAGGGCTCGAGTCACCGCCGAAATCGTCAAGGTCATCGTCAAACTCGCCAGGCTCGCCATCAGCTCCTTCGCCACTCTCATCCCCAGCCCCGCCCTCGCCGCGTTCATCGCCAGCATTGGATTTGCTGCCCGCATTGCCTCGAACGAAACTATCAATGCCCTTGCTTTTCCTGCTCGAGCTTGAACTGCTCTTTCCCACAACGCCAGAATCAGCGCCCTTCACGCCAACTTCTTCTTCGCCCAGCTCTTCCTCATCGTAAGCATCAACTGCTTTCTTGCTTGCGCCTGCTGCTTTCCTGTCATCCTTCTTGAAAGGAGTTTTTTTCTTGCCTTTGTCGTCCTCAGCCATCGGTTTACCACTCAAATAAATTCACGCGCCCATTTATATAAATATTAACTCGCACAATAAAAAGCATGAAACTGCTTACAATACACGCTGACTTCATAGAATACGAGGCGCTCACGCAGGCGATAAAAAGCGCGGAACCAATAGAAGAAGGAAAGAAGAAAGAGAGGATGGACGACTGCCTGGTTGCATTCTGCGCTGCAGAACAAGGCGACAACGAGACAACAGCAGAAAAAGCAGCGAACGAAATAATCGCCATAGCAGGGCAAGTGAAAGCAAAAACACTCGTGCTCTACCCGTGGGTCCACTTGACTGCACATCCAGCACCGCCTAACCTCGCATTATCGCTATTGAAGAAAGTGGAAGCAACCCTGTGCAAGCAAGATGGCTTCACTGTTTTCCGCTCTCCATTCGGGTGGTACAAGAGTTTCGACGTAAAATGCAAAGGCCACCCGCTCAGCGAACTCTCGCGCGAAATAACGAGCGGGGAGAAAGCAGAAGAAAAAGTAAGCGAAAGCCTCAAGACAGAAGCGAAAATGAAGCCCGAGCACTTCATACTAACTCCTGAAGGAGAAGCGATTGCAGTGGAAAAATTCAATTTCGCGAAATTCCCGGAATTGAAAAAATTCACAGACTACGAAATAAGGAAAGTGCGCGCGTACGAGAAAGAACCGCCGCACATTGCAATGATGCGCGAGCACCAGATAGCTTCCCACGAGGCAGGAAGCGATAGCGGGAACCTGCGCTGGTTCCCGAAAGGAAGGCTCGTGAAAAAACTTTTGGAAAAAAGAGTAAGCGACTTGTGCGTGGACTATGGCGCGATGGAAGTTGAAACGCCAATCATGTACGACTTCGAGCACCCAGCGCTCAAAAAATACTTGAACAGGTTCCCGGCAAGGCAGTACGTAGTGAAAAGCGAGGATAAAGAATTATTCCTGCGCTTTTCAGCGTGCTTTGGGCAGTTCCTCATGAGCCACGACATGACGTCGTCCTACCGCTCGCTCCCGCTCAAAATGTACGAGCTCACTAAATACTCGTTCAGGAGAGAGCAAAGCGGGGAAGTGACGGGCCTGCGCAGGCTGCGATGCTTCACAATGCCGGATATGCACACTGCATGCGCCGGGTTTGAAAACGCAAAAAACGAATTCGCGCAGCAATTCGCGGAATGCATGAAGTGGATGAAAGACTTGGGAACTGGATTTGAAACAGCATTCCGCGCGCAGAAAAAATGGTTTGAAGAAAACAAGGAATGGTACGCTGAATTCGCGCGCAAGCTCGGAAAACCCGTGTTCCTCGAATTGTTCGAAGAAAGGTACGCGTACTTCATCACGAAATTCGAGTTCAACTTTATAGACAACCTCGACAAGGCAAGCGCGCTCTCGACGGTGCAAATAGACATTGAAAACGCTGAAACATTCGACTTGAACTACGTGGACGAGAAAGGCGAAAAACAAAAGCCAATAATGCTGCACGCGTCGTTCTCAGGCTCTACGGACAGGTGCGTCTACGCAATGCTTGAAGAACAAGCGAAAAAAATGAAGCGAGGCGAAAAGCCCGCGTTCCCAATATGGCTGTCGCCAACCCAAGTGAGAGTAATCCCGATTTCAGAAAAACAAAACGAGTACGCGTTCGAACTGCGGAAAAAACTCTCTGAAAACAACGTGCGCGCTGATGTTGACGAGCGCAACGACACGCTCCAAAAAAGAATACGCGAAGCGGAAAAAGAATGGATTCCGTTCATCGCAGTCGTCGGAGAAAAAGAAGTTGAAAGCAGGCAAATGAGCGTGCGAGTGCGCTCTACTGGAAAAAACGAGAACATGAACGCGGAAGAATTAGCAAAGAAAATCGAAAGTGAGTGCGAAGGAAAGCCGTTCGAAAAACTCACGCTCCCAATGCTGTTAAGCAAACGCCCCACATTCGCTTGAGACGCAAAAAAAAAGCGATGTGAAAAAAAGAAGCGAGAGCGGAATAATGCGTTTGTATTTTATCGCTTGTTTTTTCTGCGCGAGCGTTATGGTGTTTAAATGAATTTTGACGTGTTTTCAATTGGAACAGCGCTCGTTGATTATTTCGTTGAAGCAGACGACTCTTTCCTTAAGGCGAACAAGCTTGCGAAAGGCGCGACTAATTTTATGGAAGCTGAAAAGCTGAATGAACTGCAAGAGAAAGTGAAAGGCAGGATAATCGCGAAATTCCCCGGAGACAACGGGAGGAACGTGTGCGAAGGAGTAAGCTTTCTCGGCGGCGGGGCGGCGTACGCGAGCAACGTTGCGGACGACGCGGACGGAAACTTTTTCCTGAAAGAATTAGGAGAACAAAAAATAAGCAGTTTCGTGAACGTTGAAGAAGGAAGGACTGGAAGAATAATTGCATTCATCACTCCTGACAAGCAGAGGACGTTCGCAGCAAACTTGGGCAACGGAGTGGATTACGCGAGCTTTGAAGAAGACGCTATTATGAATTCAAATTTTCTATTCACGACAAGCATAACGCTGTTGTGCAAAGGCGAGACGAGCGAAAGCACGCTTAAAGCAGTAGAGTTCGCAAAGCAAAACAAAGTGAAGACAGCGCTCTCCCTCGAAAGCCCGCCGATGATTGAAAAAAACAAAGAAGAACTCCTAGAGATTATTACGCAGGACACGACAGTATTGTTTGCGAACGAAGAGGAAGCGAACGCGCTCATGGGTGGGACAAGCGAGTACGAGCTGATGAAGCTCGCGTCGCTCGTTACAGTGTTCTGCTTCAAGAGAGGAGAGAAAGGCTCGCAACTCTACACGCGCGGAAGCACATACAAAATTCCCGCAATAGAAACAAAAGTAGTGGATACTACTGGCGCAGGAGACTTTTACGCAGCAGGAGTGCTGAAAGCTTTAAGCGACGGAGAGCTTCTAGTGGATGCAGGAATGAAAGGAGCAGAATTAGCAGCAAAAATAGTGAGCAGGTTCGGAGCTACTCTGAAAGAATAGCGCATTAAAAACCACAGTAATCCAATTTGGGTTGAGCTTGAGGTGGGCAACGCTCACCATGATTGCTTTTCAAAATATGTTTCGATGAGCTCATTGATTTCTCTCTTTCTGTGTGGATTAAGCGAAACGTGGATTTGCCCAGTCTTCATCAGCCACGTAAGCAACCCTTCATTTGCAAGCTCTTTCGCGAGGCGTTCTGCTTTCGACTGGCACTCACGAGGAAGTGCGCTTCTCACATGCATCAGTTCAGTATGCTTTGCACCCCAGCGCCTTTTGAATGAAAGCTTGAAAAGAATGTGCGCCTTGATATAATTCTCTGAATATTCTTGTTTTTCGATGTTAACACCATTCCAGCATAAAAAAGGGTATTGCGAGTATAAAAGCGTCAAGAGGGGTGCCAGCCGGTGCGAAATCCAAAAGCATAGTATATACTTTTAAATGATGACGTTTATATAAATAGATATTAGGTGGTGTTGTGGAAGAGGAGAAATCTGTGTTTTTAGAGTTTTTTGGCGATGCGCCGATGTTTAGGATAATTGATTTTCTGCTTGAACATAGGCTTCAGGATTTTACTAAAACAGAAATAGCGGGGGGAGCAGGCATTAGCTGGGCTTCGCTGTTCAACCACTGGGAAGCATTGGAAAAGTATAGGATGGTGAAAGTAACGCGTGTTGTCGGAAGAGCCAAGCTTTACCAGTTGAATGAAGGGGAGCCGATAGTAAAACGATTGAAAGCAGTAGTAATGCAGTTGATAAGGCAAGCTGCAGACGAGGAGGAAGAAAAGGCAGTTGCAGTGGCGAAGGCAAGAAAATAGTCTATTAAAGTCTTTTCTCTAATTTTGTTTTCGATGAGCAAAGCAGTTGTTTTCGTGTTGGCTTTCGCGTTGTTTTTTTCAGCGTGCGTTGCGCTTGATTTGAACAAGCCGAGCTTGAAGGTTGAAGTGAACGAATGCAAGCTTGTTGGCTCGAAGGACGCGGGGTTCAACGTTTCACAGCAAGTGTTCGTGCGCAACTACGGAGGGAAAGGGGAAGCGGTTGTGGAAGGCTGGTTTGCTGGAGCGAAGGGCTCGAAGAAAAACGATTCAAGGAAAATTTCTTTTGAAAGCGGTGGAAGCGAAATGGTAGAGTTTTCGTTCAAAGCAAAATCAGACGCTTCAGGAGTGTGCGACGCGAAAGCAAGAGTATTGGTTGATGAAAAGGATTTGGAGAAAACTATTCCAATACGCAGCTTCGCGTTCAATGCTGAAGAACAAGCGCCTCTAACTATAGGCGCATCGTGCCCTTCCTCTTGCGATGATTTCAACCCGTGCACGCGAGACTACTGCGGGAGGGAAACGGAGTACGCGTGCGTGCATTACTTGCTTGAAGGCGAACAGCAAGGGTGCAGAGGGGCAAGCGGAACGTGCGCGCGCGACATGTGCGAGCAAGGCGCGTGCGTGCAGGCAAGCATTCCAAACTGCTGCGGGAACGGAAAATGCGACGGGAGCGAAGACGCGGTCGCGTGCCCTTCGGACTGCGCGTCGAACATGGTGTTCGAATGCGTTTCTCCTCCAGTGATTCTTCCAACAGCAGCGCGCGCGCAATCGTCGCTCAACAGGCCAATGGCAGCGTGTGCTGCGCTCAACAACGAAAGCAAGCCAGTTGTGCTGACCGTCTCGGCAAGCGTGCCGGGATGGAGCGACGAAGACTCTGAAACGATAGAATTAAAGTCAGGCGAGTGGAAAGTGGTGAGTTTCAACATCGCGTTCAAGGACGCGTTCTACTCGAACAACGAAGTGGCGAACGCGAAAATGAATTTCAAGGCAACGCGAAGCGGTGCCATTGTATTTGAAGAGTCGAAAGACGTTGAACTCGGAGCAAAAGGAGACGTAGTGTGGACGATAAACGAAACGTGGGACAACTCGCCGATAGTAGTCGAATTGATAACGCCGCACGACCCGTGCGTGGAGCAAGTGATTTCGCTCGCGAAAGAAAAAACTCCGGACAGGTCGCTCGCAGGATACTTGGGGTACGCATCACTCACTCCGCAAACTGCAAACGACAAGACGATTCAGCAGTCGAAAGCAATATACGAAGCAATTCAAGACGTGGGCATTTCATACGTGAACACTCCAGTCTCGTTTTCTAAGGAAGCACAGCGCGTGCGCCTCCCGTGGGAGTCTATAGAACAGAAAAGCGGAAACTGCATTGACGGAACGCTCGTGTTCGCGTCCGCGTTCGAAGACTTGAGAATGAACTCGCTCGTAATTTTAGTGCCTGGCCACGCGTTCGTCGGAGTGGAAACGATTCCGGGAAGCGGAACGTTCGCGTTCATCGAAACGACAATGCTCGGCACGAACTCGTTCGAAGAAGCGCACGCTTCAGCAAACGCACAGTTCGTCCAGCACTTGAACGCAGGCACGATAAAAACAATAAACGTGAGCGAATGGCGCGAGGCAGGGCTGCAGCCGTTCCCGTCAAACAAAACGAGCTGCAACATTCAAACAGCAACGTGCAACGACGGGACGGTTTCAGGAACGTGCTCTTCCAACAAGCCATTCTACTGCATGGGCGGAAAACTCGTCCAAAAAGCTTCAACGTGCGGATGCCCTTCAGGAAAAGTCGCAGTAAACGACGGGTGCGTGGACTCGACTGTAACACTGAAAGACGAAACAGTCCAGCTTCCTTCCGGGTACGCAATGTTCTACCCAGACCCGACGGGAATAAACAGCGAAGCGTCGTATTCTTACACGATAATTTCAAGCGCAGCGCTTAAAGTCTACGTGGTCGACTCTTCAAGCGAGTACACGAAATTCCTTCACGGCAACGCGATCAACTACCACGCAGACTGCTACGAAGAAAACACGTTCCTCTTCGACAAGCAATGCAGGCACCAGCAGACTGGAGGAATAATAATCGCGAATGACGGAGCGCAAGACGCAGAAGTGAAAATAAAAATACTCAAATCACGAGAGTAAAAACACGAAACAAAACAACTCGAAACCAATCAAACACCTAAACTCCGAAACTGCAAAACTCCAAAACTTCTAAACTCCGAAACCACAAAACGCGTGAACTCAAAACTCCAAAACCTTTAAACTAAAAAACCTACAAGTAGAGTATGTCGTCCGTAGGGTGGCGGTAAAGCCCTGCTTTCAATCGCTTTTGGTCGAAGTAGTGGCCGATCAAGCCGATAGAACGGCCGAGCACGAACAACCCGTTCAAATACCCGATGTCAACAAGCTCGTTCAACTCTTCTTCAGTGAAAATGTCGAGGCTTGACACCAAGTCGAGGAACGTTACTGCAACGCAACCGTCAACGTTCAAGATGAGCGTGTTTTTCTTTTTAAGCGTCTGCTTTTCAACTTCAAGCGCGTAATCCAAGTATTTTGTTTTCGGAAAATTTTTTTTCGCGTAATCCTTCAAAATCTGGACCCGCAAGTCAGGGTTCGTCGCGCTTTTAACTCGGTGCCCGATGCCTGGAATGTTCAAGCCTTTAGCCTTCATGCTGTCAATGAACGCCTGGGGCGCAGCACCGGAATCGCATGCTTGCTTGAAGCAGCGCGCTGCATCATCAATCGCGCCTCCAAAACGCGGGCCGACAGTAAGCAACCCGCTGCAAAGCGATGAAACCAAATCCTTGCCGGCACGCGAAGCGACAATCGTATTGTGCGCGCCGCTCACTGCAGGCCCGTGGTCAGCAACAACCATCAAAGCCATTTCAATAAACTCTACAGCAAAAGGAGGCAAGTCTTTCTTGAACCACAAGTGGCCGATGACAGAGCCGAGCGATTTTTTGTCCTTGAAAAACTTGGAGAGCGGAACCTTGTTGTACGCCACTTCCTCTCCCCGGTCGTCCGACACAGTGCACACGAAGTTAGTCGGCCTGCGCACTAATCCTTCCGCAACAGCCTTCAAGTAATCCTTAGGAATTTTCGGGACGCCCGGCTCTTCCAAATCCTTCACTTTGCCTTCCTTCCTCAATTTTTCAAAAGTCTCGCGGATTTTCTCGTTGAAATCATTGAAAGAATTCGGGACGATAGCCCCGGCTTGCTTGAGCGCAGAATTCTTCGCGTCCGCGCTCTTCCTCCCGCCCTCGCCTTTAGCGCCAGCATGCCCGAACTGCACTTCAGTTGGAAACACTTTCGCGCACGTGCCAGTAACCCACATTACAAGAGGCTTTGAAATCTTTTTCTGCTTCAACGCCTCCACTATTTCGTACTCGTCCTCGCCGCCGACTTCACCCAGCGCGACAATCATTTTGATTTCAGGGTTTTCCTGAAAACGCAGAATGTGGTCGAGAAGAGTAGAACCAGGAAACGCGTCACCGCCAACAGCAATGCCTTCACGCGCGCCATCAGTAGCAAGCGCGAGCATGTTGTACAACTCGTTAGACAAACCGCCTGACTTTGAAACAAAACCAACGCTCCCAGGCCTGTAAAGTTTAGAGGAAACAATGTTTTCAATAGTGCCAGCAGTATTGCCAATGCGGAACGCGCCTGCAGCAATCCCTCCCACAGTAGCAGGCCCAATAACATGCTTGCCGAGCTTTCCAGCCAATGCAATGAGCTCGCGCGCCCTGCGCTCAGGAACACCTTCGGCAATTATCACGATAGTACGAATGGATTTTATGTTCAACGCTTCAACGCTCGTGGAATAAGCGGAACGGAAGGAAGCAAAGTTGATGAACACGTCGGCATGCGGGTGCGCGGAGACAGCACGCACTGTATCGGAGTAAATTGGAACCATTATTTCCTTCGTGCCGTAAAAAAACTTGTGGCTAACCCCCTGCCCGGGCGCGATGATGGCAGCAACACTTGGCTTCGCGCGCTTGCAGATAAAATCAAAATCAAGCATGCGCTGGACAGCGTTCACTTGAAAACCGTAAACAAGCGCCTGCGAATTCTCGTCGAACAAAACATAATCCTTCCTTTTTTCAACCATCAAAAACACCAACCTCAAAACCAATCATGCAAAAAAAAACAATTAACACAAAAACAAAACAATCCGAAACAACCACAAAACTACAAAACTCTTAAACGCCAAAACTTCAAAACCACAAAACTCCTAAACCACTAAACCACCACAAACAAAACCACAAAACTCCTAAACCCCTAAACTTCAAAACCCCAAAACCTCTAAACTCCAAAACAACACACGCACGAAAACAACGATATTTTCTCGTTTTTTCTGTTTAACTCGCAGTTCAACTTTCTTTTTTCAAGCTCAACGAAATTATTTTCGTCATGTGAGTTTCAGGCCCGAACACTTGAATCGGCACGCCCAACTCCGCCCCCAATGCTTTCATGAGCTTCAAGCCCACCTCGTAATTCGGCCCGCCTCTCCGCACGAAGATGCGGACATTATTCTCCTTCAGCTTGTCCTTGAACTCGCGCAACGCCTGAATGATTCCCTTGAACGTGTTCGCAACGTCAGTGAAATTCGCTATGCCTCCCCCGATGAGGAGCACCTTGCCTTTCACGTGCTTTTTGCGCGTCATCAAGTCAAGCACTGTCTTCGCGTACTGGTAAGTTTCTTCAGTGTTCGGGTCCCCGCTGTACTCGCCGTAGTTCGCGAGCTCGCCTCCGAAACCCAAGTCAACTATAGTGTCAGCGTAAATAACGCTCGCGCCGCCGCCAGCAACCAGCGTCCAAACCCTCCCGTTAGGGTTCAAGAGCGTGAGCTTGAGCGAAGCGCCTGACTTTTCATCAAGCGACTGAATGAATTGCTCTTCTTTTGAAAGCGCCAAGCCGAAAGCAGGCGGAAACTCAAGCGCACCCCACTTCTCCTCGCACTCGAACGCAGCAGCGTCGTCAACGCGCGCGACAACATCAAGAGGGACAACCAAATCGCCAACAATAGTCGCTGGATTTATTTCAAAGAAAGTAAAGCCGAATTCAACGAAAAACTTGTACAACGCGCGAATGAAAGAAGCGACTTTCTTTTTCTCGCCAGCAGGAATCTTCAATTTCCCTTCAACGTCAATCTTTTCAATTTCAGCGCCAACAGGAACTTCGATTTTTACAACACTCGCCCAATTCTCCTCAACATCCACACCGCCTTGCGTTGAAAAGAAGATAACGTCGTTATTGCGCTCGGTGGAAATAGTAACGTAGTATTCCTTGTCATGAGGAACAAACGGTTCAATGAGAAAATGAGTAAGCGTTCCAGTTGTCTTGCCGACAGTGCACTGCTTGTTCATGCGGTCTTCAATGAATTTGACTGCGCCCTTCAAATCAGCATTCAACAAAATCAAGCCGTGCTTTCCCCTCTTGCCGAACAACTGGTCAGGCTTTACCACGAGCTTCGAATCATTCAGCCACTCTTGCCCTTTCTCTTTACCCAGCTTTTTCAAATCAGTTTCAGGAGTTACAAGCACGAGCTTGCCGTTCACTGAAAACTGTTCGCTTGAGTATTTCGGCAAATTGCGCGCGAGCATGAGCTTCGCGTCAAACTCCCTAATTCCGCACTGCGCCATAAGAAAAAACACCCCTGAAAATCATTCGCTTTTCAAGCAATCAAAAACTTCTCTTGCGTCAACACGCGCGGCATAGAACTGCTGAAAAAAAATCATTTCTTGTTCTTCAAGCAATTGAACAGCCCGCCCGCAAGCAGCATTTCAGCCTCGCGCGAACCCAACTCTAAAACAACTTTGAAAGAATTATTTTTCGTCTTGTTGAAAATAGCCAAGGAAGGCGAGCGAGAAGAAATCGCGTTGCGAACTCCGGTTATTTCCAGCTCGTCGCCTTGCGCTATAGATTCATAATCTTTCTTGTCCGCGAACACTAGAGGAAGAATGCCGAAATTAACGAGGTTCGCCTTGTGAATGCGCGCGAAACTCTTTGCAATAATTCCTTTCACGCCCAAGAATTTCGGAGCAAGCGCAGCATGCTCGCGACTGCTCCCCTGCCCGTAATTCTCGCCGCCCACGACAAAGCCGCCGCCTTGCTCTTTAGCGCGCTTTGCGAAAGAAGCGTCAACTTGAGTGAACACGTGCTCGCTGATTGCAGGCAAGTTGCTGCGCAACGGAAGAATCTTCGCTCCAGCAGGCATAATGTGGTCAGTGGTAACATCGTCGCCGACTTTAATGAGCACTCTGCCCTTCACTTCATCAGCCTGCTCTGGAAAATCAGGGATAGCCTTGATGTTCGGGCCGCGGACTACTTCAACTTCAACACCTTCCTTCGCAGGAGGCAAAATCATTGAATCGTCGAGAATAAAATGCGTAGGCAACTTTACTTCTGGAAACTCGCCTAATTCTCTCGGATCAGAAATTTCTCCTTTCAACGCCGCAACAGCAGCAACTTCAGGGCTTACGAGAAACACTTGCGCGCTCTTCGTGCCACTGCGCCCTTCGAAATTCCTGTTGAACGTGCGCAAGGAAACAGCGTCAGTCGTGGGCGCTTGCCCCATTCCAATGCACGGCCCGCACGCGCTCTCGAAAATACGCGCGCCAGCATTCACGAGGTCTGCAAGCGCTCCGTTGCGCGCAAGCTCTTCCAACACTTGCCTCGAGCCGGGCGCAACTCCGAAACTCACGCGCGCGTGCACCTTCCTTCCCTTCAAAATTTTTGCAACTATCATCAAGTCCTTGAAGGAAGAATTAGTGCAACTGCCAACGAGCACTTGGTCAACTTTTTTCCCAGCCAACTGCTTCAAAGCAACTACGCTTCCAGGAGAGTGAGGCTGTGCAACAAGAGGCTCGAGCGAACTCAAATCGATTTCAACAACTTCATCGTACTGCGCATCAACGTCAGCGTTCAACTCAACCCAATCCTTCTCGCGCCCTTCGCGCTTGAGAAAATCCTTCGTATTTTCATCAGAAGGAAAAATAGAATTGGTAGCGCCTGTTTCAGCGCCCATGTTAGTGACAGTCGCGCGTTCTGGGACTGAAAGCGTTTTCACGCCCTCTCCAAAATACTCAAAAATCTTGCCCACTCCGCCTTTCACTCCAACCCTGCGCAGCAACTCAAGCACAACGTCCTTCGCGCTCACCCACGCAGGCAGTTTTCCACTCAACTTTACTCCAACGATTTTTGGAACCTTCAAGTAAAACAATCCGCCAGCCATTGCAACTGCAACGTCCAAGCCGCCTGCGCCAATAGCAATCGAGCCCATGCCACCAGCAGTAGGCGTGTGCGAGTCGCTTCCAAGCAGCGTCTTGCCCGGGACGGCAAAACGCTCGAGGTGAACCTGGTGGCAAATGCCGTTCCCAGGACGCGAAAAGAGAATGCCGTGCTTCGACGCGACAGACTGCAAGTAAACGTGGTCGTCAGCATTCTCAAAACCAGTCTGCAGAGTGTTGTGGTCAACGTAACTAACGCTCAACTCTGTCTTCACGCGCGGAACCCGCATTGCCTCGAATTGCAAGCAAGCCATAGTGCCAGTCGCGTCCTGCGTGAGAGTCTGGTCAATGCGAATCCCAACTTCATTCCCTTGCTTGAACTCGCCTTCAGCGACATGCGCGCGTAAAATCTTTTCAGCAAGCGTTCTCCCCACGAAAAACAACCCCAAAACCGAAGCAAAAAATACTCGGAAAAAATCCTCAGAACAAGTAAAATTTTAAGAAAAACAACATTAATAAGCGCATTACTGGGGACAAATGACGAACAACAAGCAATAAAAAAGGGTATACCCTAAAAAAACGCTGGGAAAAGATAGCAAACGGGAAAAAAAAGAAAAAACACGCGCGCGAAAAAGAACGCGAAAAACAAAAAGCGGACAACACGCAGAAAAAAATGCAAATCGAATGCACGTGCGAAAAATAAACAACATGCACGAAAACAACAATAACGCGCGAATGTGTTGTTCATTCATTTTTTTGCGTGCGAGATTGCTTCACGCAAAATATTTATTTAACGAGGTGGGACTATGGCGGACTGCGAAAAGATAACTGCTCCGAAAGAAGGAAGCAAAGTTGAATTCGTTAATGGAAAACCAAAGGAAATAGACGACCCAACAGTAGTTTTAATGGAAGGAGACGGCATTGGGCCAGACGTGGTGCGCGCTGCAGTAAGCGTTCTCGAAGCAGCAGTCGCGAAAGCTTACGAAGGAAAGAAAAAACTAGTGTGGTTCAAAGTGCTCGCAGGCGAAAGCGCGATTCCAGTGTACAAAGACGTGCTGCCTGAAGACACGCTGAAAGCAATTGAAGAATACAAGATTGCGTTGAAAGGACCGCTCACAACCCCAATAGGAGGAGGGTTCCGCAGCTTGAACGTAACGCTCCGCCAAAAGTTTGACTTGTACGCGTGCGTTCGCCCAGTAAAGTATTACGATGGCGTTCCTTCGCCTGTGAAAAACCCTGAAAAAGTTAACATAGTCGTGTTCCGTGAAAACGTTGAAGACGTTTACGCGGGAATAGAGTGGAAGAGCGGAAGCATCGAAGCAAACGAGATCATAGAGCACATCAACTCGAAGTACGGAAAGAATATCCGCGAGAACAGCGGAATTGGAATAAAGCCAATAAGCGCGTTCGGAACAAAACGCCTCGTGCGCGCGGCAATAAAATACGCGTTGGAAAACAACCGCAAGAGCGTAACGCTCATGCACAAGGGAAACATCATGAAGTTCACTGAAGGCGCGTTCAAAGACTGGGGGTACGAAATCGCGAGAGAAGAATTCGCGAACAAAACAGTAACGGAACAGGAAGTTAGTGAAAAATTCGGGGGCAACACGCCTGAAGGAAAACTGCTTATTAAAGACAGGATTGCGGACAGCATGTTCCAGCAAATCCTCTTGCGGCCTGAAGAGTACGACGTGCTCGCAACACTAAACTTGAACGGAGACTACATTTCAGACGCGCTCGCAGCGCAAGTGGGAGGAATCGGCATTGCGCCAGGCGCGAACATCGGCAACAACGCAGCCATTTTCGAGGCAACGCACGGAAGCGCCCCGAAATACGCCGGCCAAGACAAGGCAAACCCTAGCTCAGTGCTGTTAAGCGGAGTAATGATGCTTGAATTCCTCGGATGGAAGCAAGCAGCGAAAACAATTGATGATGCTTACAAGAAGACAATAGCGCAAAAAATCGTGACATACGATTTCGCACGCCTGATGCAAGGCGCGAAGGAAGTGAAAGCAAGCGAGTTCGCACAAGCGATAATCGCAAACTTATGAAGACTTTTTTTAAAATTTTTGGTGATTGCTTAAAAAACGGAGCGATTTAAGCTTTTTTTATGTTATTTTTATCTCGATGACTGTCGGAAGTGTTATGTATGTACATGGTTGCAAGTGCTGGTTTTGCGGAAATTATGGCTTGTCGCGCTTGGCGGACAAGCGCGTTTGGTGTAGTGCTTGGCGTCGTAAGTATAGCTTAAGCAAGCTCAAGCGTGACCTGAATGTTTTGTATTATTTCTATCTGGAAGTGAGCGCACGCGAGTGTGCCAATGAGCTTTCATTAAGCTACAATGCGGTAGCTGCAAGATATGCAGCTTACCGCAAGGCAATAGTCAAATACTCTGAACAAGAATTCAAGAAATTACGTGGGCTTGTTGAAGCTGACGAATCATATTTCGGAGGAAAGAGAAAAGGAAATAGGGGAAGAGGTGCTTTCAACAAGCAGGCAGTTTTTGGAATTCTCGAGAGAGATGGAAGGGTTTACACTGCAGTAGTTGATAATGTTTCTGCTGCAACTTTGTTCGAGCATATAAAGCAGAAAACAAGAAAAGGATCAGTGTTTTACACTGATGACTTCAAGTCCTACAAGGACTTGAAGCAGTATGGCAAGCACAATAAAGTCAAACATTCCAAGACTTTTGGCAAGGCACACAACCACATAAATGGAATTGAAGGATTCTGGTCTTATGCCAAAGAACGCTTCCATAAATATCATGGCATAAACAAAAAGAACTACCTTCCTTACGTCAAAGAAATGGAATTTCGGTTCAACCACAGGAATGAACCACTTTATCCGCTTTTAGTCAACACTACACGCCAGTTTGCTCCGAAAATTAACTAATCACCCAAAAAAAAAACGCGAAAAAGAAGCTTGAAAACTAGCGAATAACGAGGGGAAAAAAAAGTAGCGCAATTAATTCCTTAAGGAATTAATGCGTATTTCGCAAAGCGAAATTACGCCTTGACCGGGATTCGAACCCGGGTCGCCGACTGACTGCCACCCATGCGGGTGGTTGCCCTTTTCTTTCTTTGGGGGCACCCTGCCACTTTTCTTTCTTTTCGGCGATCCGAAAAGAAAGAAAAGTGGCGGACGACAGGCCGGTATGCTAGACCACTACACTATCAAGGCAGTGCTCATCAGCGCGAGCCACTGCTTCAAGGCGTTAAATATGATTTCGTGTTTAAGTTTATTTAAATGTGATTATAGAGTCCCGCTGGCCGGATTTTCTCAGTCTTGCGTTTCCTGTCTTCAGTCTTGAGCGCGCTGAACACGCTGAGACTCGAGACTTCAAGGCTCAAGACTATTTTGAACCAGCAACAATTCGGTTTCCGACTTGATGAAAAAGTCGGGATTTCGCGCGTTTCAGTTCTCAGTACTCGAAACTGAAAACTCAAAACGCTTCAAGCTACAGCCGAATGCTCTGCCAGGTTGAGCTACAGCGGGCTGGGAATAGTTTTAGCACGGTTAGGTATTTAAGACTGATGATGAGACGGATGGCGACTGCTTGCGTTCAGTGCTTTTCATTACTGCCAGCTTGCCAGTGAGAATTGCTTGCCTTCAGTGTTTCGCCCCGCTGCTTGGCTTCATGAAGTGTGAAACGTCAACTTGCTCTGCCAAGAACGCGTCTTCGCGGGTTGCAGAGTGAACATTGTCTTTAGTCAACTGCGCAGGCACCATCCAAATCCTTCCAGACTTGTAGTCTTCCACGAGGAAGGAAAGAGTTAAGCCGTTTCCTTTCCCGCGCGCTTGCTCCAGCTCTTGCTTGTTCGCTTCAAGCAAGTGCGCTTTTCGCTCCAATTCCATTCTCACGAGCTCTTCAAGCACGAGCAGCTTAAAATGCGCAGGCTCGACTTCAACGCGCCACGTGGAGAGTTTTTTTTCAATGCTCGCAGCAGCAGTCATTTCAACCCCGCCGTCGGCTTTGGCGAAAACCCCGTGCTCTGCCATGTGCCTTAAAATGTTCCGCAAGTCACCCCGCGCTCCGAACAACTGAGAAAGCACCTGCTTTGCTTCAGGAGCCAAGCTCAACGCCCTCGAGTAAGCCGCAACGTCCAAGTCCGCGTGCTCTCCGCGCATCAACTGCGCTATCTTTCTGAAAACGATTTTCTTAACGCTTGAATCAATGCGAACTTCGTTCAACTGCTTGAAAAACTCGTGCAACGCAATCGCGCTGTTAACGTAACCGCACGGAGTGTGAAAAAGAATTTCAACAGTGTCAAGCTGTGAATTGTTTCGAGCTATGCGCAGGAAATCGCGTTCTGAAAGCACTGCGCCAATCGTTTTAAGCAGCTTGTCAGCGCCAGGCCTGTTGCTCCTGCAGTCAACGCACGCGACAGTCTTCGCAGACTCGCCGAACGCGCGGTAATCATGATAGTGCACGTCCGACTCCCTGTGAACGCGCATGTTCACAACGTGCGCCTTAACTACAGAATCGTCTTTAAGAGAATGCTTCGCGATGAATTGCTCGAACGGCGTGAAAGAAACGCTTCCGCGTTCACTTCGTTCCACAACACTGAAAGTCCTTTCTGAAGAATTATAGACTACGGCAAGCAACGCCAAGCTCTCCGGCGCGCCATCTTTCGAAGTTAGAAGAACGTTGTCTCGTGAAACGAGAAAACCAGCGCGCTCGAGCTCGCTTTTGAACTCGCCCAAGCGGTAGAGCGCAAGCTGAGCTGCCTGCTCCAGAGAAGGAGACTTTGGATTGCTTGAGTCGAACTCTCCGAGCACCCACAAGTAAGGCGGAAGCTCCCTGCCGTGGTCGCGCAAGTGATTCAAAATGTAAGCAATAGGAGTCAAGTCATGGTGCGCGTGTACGTCTTCCATTCCGCGCACGTTAATAGCAGGACCGAACGCGCCCCCGAACTGCACGCCGTGCTCGAAAGTAGGCGGTCCTGTTACTACGCTCAAGTTTACTCCACTCGTGCTTCCAAGCAAAAGCAAAGACGGAACCTGGTCCTTGTCGCGAGCACGCCAATTCTTCAACCGCCACTCGTACTTTTTCACCCTCAAAAACCGCATCGCGCCCCTCGCGTCAATGCCATCACGCACAGCATCATTCAAAAAACCAAGCAACGCATCGTGCTTTTCATTCGGAGGAAGAGAAAAAACGCCTTGCGGAACGCTCCTGAACAACACTCCAAGGCGCTCGATTGCATCGCCAATTGAACTACGCGAGAAGACACGACCGCCAAAAGAACCGGCAGCACCGCCAGCCCCGCGCGCTCCCTGCTGATGCCCTTGAGCCATAAAAAAAAAAACCTCGCTTGATGAACAATAGTTTGCGTTTAAAAAGTATGTGAACTACCACCATTTAAAAGAGGTGGCGTCTTCTTTCATTGACGATGCTGTTGCCTCGTCTCGGGAAGCGTTACTTTCCGTCGTTCCGACGGTAGCTTTTACAAGTATATTCCGCGCAGCATTTAAATCCCTGTCGATGACCAAGCCACATGCAGGGCATTCGTAAGTTCTTTCTTGCAGCGGCATGCTTTGAATCAAGTTGCAGTTGCTGCACGTTTTCGTAGTATCCTCTGGGTTTACAAACACGACTTTACTGCCAGCTTCCTCCGCTTTGTAGCAAAGCATGTTCGCAAACGCATTCCACCCCGCGTCATTAATCTGTTTCCCGAAAGCTTGTTCAGACATTCGCTTGGAAGACAGTTTCTCCAACGCTACGACGGAATAAACGCCAACCAATTGCTTTGAAAGTTTGTGAAGAAAATCACTACGCGTATTGCTTATTTTTTCATGCACTCTCGCCACTCTCAACTTCGC
>JACRGF010000043.1 GCA_016212395.1 Microcaldota archaeon | reverse complement strand
TGAGCCTGAAAAACGGGCTGGAAACACCAGCCCAAGCCTTCGTGCGGAAAATGAGAACGAAGAAAAAGATTAGCATGAAAATGGTGATACGATGATTGACAAATCTAATCAACGAGAGAAACTTAATTCAGGACAACACATTTCCTGCAAAAAACAAAACGTTTATGAAGCCCAGAACGCATACAATCGTACTAATTCTTCAAAGGATAGGGTGAGCGAATGGATTTGTTTGAAGCAGCGAGACGCAGCAATGTCGAGAGAGTTGGCGAACTGCTTGCCTCAGAGGCTGATCTTGGCATATCTGTAAATGCTAGAGACTCTTTGAGCAAGACTGCATTGCATTACGCTGCGGAATACGGTCACGTCCAAGTCATTGAGTTGCTGGTTGCTTTCGGCGCTAACGTTAACTCTGCAACTCCTTCTGGCGAGACTCCGTTGCATTTTGCTGCAGAGCACAGCCATGCTAATGCTGTCAGGTCCTTGATTTCTCATAACGCTGACGTGAACGCTAAAACTATTCACGGTTTTTCAGTGCTGCATGTTGATGTAAAATCCAATTGTGAAATTCTTCGTTTGCTTGCTGACAGTGGCGCGGACTTGCATGCTGTAAACCATGATAACTGGTCTGTGCTTCACGCTGCTGCAGAATGCCGCAATCTCCAAACCACTAAGTGGCTGCTTGATAGAGGTTTGAGTGTGAAAGCGCAAACTAACGACGGCTGGACTGTGCTGCACGCTGCAGCGGAAGGCAGGCTTGAACTCGTTGAGTTGCTCGTTGCTCGCGGTGCTGACGTTCATTCTGTGAATAACAATGGTTGGACTGTGTTGCACGCTGCAACGCAGTTTGCTTTTGCTAGTGTTGACATAGTTGGTTTCTTGCTTTCGCGCGGTGTTAATGTGACTGCTAGAACGAGCGACGGGCGCACTCCACTGGATTTCGCCAAGGCAGTGCATTCCAGCGTTGTTTCATTGCTCGAGCAGGCTATGAAAAGTGCAGGCAGTGTTAAGGCAAAAGCCGGTGCCGGAGTTGGCGCGGGCAGGCGTGGCGTTCTTTCCAGCCACGATTTGTTCATGCGTTCTTTCAGGAGTTCAGACAGGCGCGCGGTTGGTAGAACAAGACATGCAACTCGTGTTGGAAGAAATAGTTGCTTGCGCGCATTCGTTCGTTAATGTTTTTTTTCTTTTTTTCGCTGGGTTAAGTTGCGTGCATGCTTACAGCAAGCGGAAATAGTTTGCTCTCTGAAGTTTTTTTCCCCTATTTTTTTTCAACCGCTCAAGTTTAGTGAAACGTTGTAGTTCAAAGCTGTTTCTTGGTCGAGCTTGAGCCACGGGTAAGTTGAGTTGAGCACCGGGTACCCGCGCGTTTCTGTTTCGTTAAAGTACAAGTAGTCCACTATTGTTTGGCTTTCTTTTACTTTAATGCCTTGTGCTTGCATTCCAGGCAAGTACAATACGCTTTCCATTCCAATTGAAGCGTTTTCAGCGTGAGCGTGCGAGGCGGACGCGAGCAGTTTTCCTTCCAGCCTGTCCAAGAACGACGGCCCGTTCGTTGACTCTACGTAGTAATTGTTTTGAATTGCCGCGTCCACTTCATTCACTCTGTTGAAGTAACGTGGCGCTGGCGTTACTGGTTTTTTTGTTAGCCCGCGCGTGTTCAATGGAATGAGAGGGTCTTCAAAGCCCTGCAAGTTCACGACATCTTCAGCATACATCGTCCTCGAGTAATTCATTGTCCCGCGGTAGTCTGAAGCGTTCACTTGCAGCGACGTGTTGAACTTCAAGTGGAAAGCGTCGAGCTGTTTTACATTCAATTCAATTAATTCTATAGACGAGTTGAAGCCCCTTAGTTCACCCATGCTTTCAACACTATCCGACCAGTAGCCGAAGTTTGCTTTCTCCATTAATTCCACTTGCTCGCTTTGCAGGCTTCCGTTCACCATCAATTCTCTTATTGATTGTTCGGAGTCTGCGAGCGCGACTCCGTTCGACACGACTTCGCTGACTGCAGCGATTACCGCGCGCCTTCCGCTGATGTCGAGAATGCGCGGTAAATCGTCGTCCGCGCCGTCCACGAAATTGTAGAATTCCGCGCCTTGCAGGCGGAGAGACAATTGTTCTGCCTGGCTTTGCACTGCGTTCGAGTAAGCTTCGTTGTAGTAGAACACTAGCAAAATCATTGAAATCGCCAGCAGTGAAAAAAACACTCCATTATTCATTCACACCAACTCAACGACATTATTCAAACATAAACAAAACAATTTTTATCGCACGCACGCTGACATTTTTTTCGTTCGTTTATCTCTTCCATTCTTTTTTCTACTTCATTACGTTTACTTTTATTTCTGCAGGTCCCCACATGAACGGTATTTCAGGAGACGACGCGTATTCGGAATACACTTCAGCCCCGAGTTTTACGTCTATAGGGTTTGTCTGCGTTCCAGGCCTTCCTGTGTCTCCTTGCTTTGCGTAGTAATTCAGTTTTCCAAGAAAACGCAGAAGCGCATCGTCGAAAGCATTGTCTGCTGTATTGAGTTCGTCTATTGTTTTAAGCGTTGGGTTAAAGCCAGGCAGGTTCGCGCCTATTGCCACTGAATTGTTTCCGTCCGGAACACTGTCCGCGTTCAAGTCGTAGAACACTGTGTAATTCCCCCCGCCAACTTCAGGGAAGGCGTCATCATAGGGAACTGAAGCTGAAATGCGCGCGGAGTAAATCAATTTATTTGAATTAGAACAATTCGAGTTTCTCTCGAACGGGTTAGGGCCAGTGCTCGCGTGCAAGTAATTCAACTCGCCAGCCTTTATTGCTGCAGGGTTGAATTTTACGTTGTAAGGGTCTCCGAGCACGTTGTAACTCCACCCGTAATCACCCAAGTTGAAAACCCTGCTCCACTGCCCGCTCGTGTTCGAGTTTTTGATTGAAACGTTGTCCGTCCAGTAGTCTCCAGAGTAAGAAGTGAGCGTTGCTTCTTCTATTGAATAGTTTTGCGGAATGAACAGCGCGTCCTCGCATGAAGAGAACGCGGGGGATTCGAACGGAACGCTTATCTCGGAATAACCCGGCTGTTCGTTGTTCGGCTCGAACACGAATTCAATATAAGACGATGGGCTGAGTGAAGTGTTCGTTCCGCCTTTTATTTCTGTTGCCTGCCTCACCGTAGTCACTTCAACAATCTGGCCGGCTATCCTCGAGTAAATTTCTGCGAGTTCAGTAGCGTTCGAGCTAGAGTAATAATCACCGTTTCCTTCCGACGCTATCTTGCTCAACGTTTCGTTTGCGAGAAGGCATTCTGCCACTGGCCCGAAGCCAACGGAATGGACTGTCGCGTTGATTTGCTCGAACGACCTGCGGGAAGAGAACACTGCATTTTCCGAAGCGCAACTACACGTGCCAGTGCTGCAGTCGCTTGAACTCCCGCCACAGTAATACGTTCCAGTAGTGCTCGTTCCATTGCACGTTAACGGAGTGTACCGCACTATCCTTCCGTACTGCCCTACTGCGAACGCGTTCGTGCTTGAATAATTTCCTGCAGCGTACAAGTAGTAATTAGTAGGGGATTGCGCAACGCTCCACGAGCTGTTCTTCCACTCTATTATCCTTCCATACTGCCCTACTGCGAACGCGTTTTCACCATTCAAAAAACCTACTGCGTACAACACGTTAGACGTTGGGGACGCGTCGTTGCTCCAGCTCGCGCCGTTCCACTTTACTACCCTCCCGGAATCTCCAACTGCAAAACCCAGTGTTTCGTTGTAAAAAGCAACAGCACGCAAATTGTTCGAAGTAGGCGAAGTTATTCTCGTCCACGCCCCGCCATTCCAGTTGAGGATAGTTCCGCTCGAGCCTACTGCAAACAATTCCCCTTCTTTTAATGAAGCGACCGCGTTCAATGCGTTTGTAGTCGGAGAATTTACTTTCTTCCACTGCGAGTTCTTCCACTCTAAAATCACTCCGCTTATTCCAACTGCATGCCCGTGATCCGCACTGTCGAAAGCAACTCCGAACAAGTGGTTGCCTACTGGAGAAGAAACCGCCTGCCAGTTCGCCCCGCTCCATTTGATTATCGCGCCGTTCGAGCCTACAGCGAACGCGTTATTCGCATCTGCGAACGCTACGGAGTAAAGAATTTGCGCAGTTGGAGAATTAACGTTCGCCCACGAAGCGCCGTTCCACCTTATTATCCTTCCGCTATAACCCACTGCGTACCCATTGTTTTCGCTTGCAAAATCAACTCCGTACAAGTAGCTTGAAGTAGGCGACGAGAAAGTCTTCCAGCCTCCATCGTTAGCGCACTTGTTGCCCGGCACGCCATCGCTCATCACCACGATAAATTTTCTCCTTGAACTCGTTGATTGCGATTGGAGTATGTCGTACGCCTTGTTTATCGCGCAGCAAATGCACGTTCCACCCCACGTCGTGTAACTGTCTATCTCGTTTTTTAAGTACGTGCTGTCGTTCGTCAAGCTTGTGAACGAATGCACGCTCGAATCGAACGCGACGAGCGCCACCCTGTTCCCGCTCGTGTTCAAAATAATGTCCACGAAATCCTCGTCCAAGCATTTCGCGAGCGAAACCCTCTGCGTGCTGGCGTCGTACAGCAACGGAGAGTCGCAATTCCTCGCCACTCCACTGCTCCAACTGTCGATCCTCCGCGTCATGCTCCCAGACAAGTCTGTAATAAGCACGACGTCAGCCTCGCCAACCTCCCCTCCTTCCCCAGTGACAACTTCAGCCCCAATTCTAATCGGCACAGTCTTTCCGCTCAACTCTTGAAAGTCAAACGCCTGCTCCAACTCGAACGAATAATTTTCTATTACTCTATTCAATTCAGAGCCTGAAACGTTGAACACGTTCACACTCCCAATCTTGAAAAACGTAGAGTAGTTGGACTTGAACTCAACGCGCGTGTTCACTTGCGTAACGTTCCCAGGCACGTAAAACGAGTCGTACACTGAAAAAAACCCGTCAACTCCAGGAAAGTAATACTTCATCGTGTCGTTCGCCTGCAGTGAAAGTTGCATTGTAGTGTACGTGATTTTCGCGAACCCGCCTCCAATAAACTTCCTGCTCGAGTTTTCGCCTTTGAACGCGAGCGTCAAATTATTGTCCTGCCCCCTGCTCAAATTGTTCAAGCAGCTTCCTTGCACAACCCAACTATCCGCGCTCAATCCAGCAACACTCTTGTTATACTCCCCGCAGTTCGCGTTGTTCACGAGCAGCGAAAAGTTTTCTCCCACATTCAACTCTAGGTAAATTGAAGAAAAATTCGCGTCTGACGGAATGCCTCTCATTATTTGCGTGACGTTTCCTTCCCCTACGAAACCCCCGAAGTAATAGTACGAAGATTTTTGCACGCCCCCGATGTTCGAGAGAAACACTCTCGCCAAATACCCTTTCGTCGGCTCGCCCAGCGCGTAGCCTGAAGCAATGCGCGTGCTCGACCCAACAATGCTCGCGTTTCCCAGCGCGCTTGAATTGAATACCACTCCTTGAATTCCCTCGCTTCGCGCTTGAATCGACCACTCAAGCGAAGGCGAAAAAGAATTTGCGAACAACCCTTCAACCAACTCTCCAGCAGCTGCAGTATACTCCTCGTTGTTTGTTGCCCACAGCATTCCCACGACGTCCAAAACAGTCTTGTTCAAGTCTCCGTCGTCCAAAAAACCTTCATCGAATAACCTACGTACGACAGGCTCTGCGCGCACGTCTGAAACGCGCAGCTTGCTCAAAACGTCAACAGAGTCTTCTGCCTGAAAATGAATCACTGAATAACTCAACTGCGTGTTCACGCTCTCGGTGGAAAGAGCGCCGAGCAGCGCGAGCAAAGAAAACAATAACACTACCGAAAACAACGCGTCCAAAACGAATAGCATTCCCTTGCTTTTCTTGGTTTTGGAGTTTTGAAGTTTTGGGGTTTTATTGGTTTTCATTCGCTCACTTCTCCTACTTCCACACGAGCAGTTGCATGTTCGCAATCTGCCTGCTCATGTCATTCTCGAGAATCGCCACTCGCCTTACTACGATAACGTCCGAAGCTGCTGTCGTCGGCTTCAACCCATACTCAAGCATTCTCCCAACAAAATCAATCACTTCGTAAAAGTCCGTTTCTTCATTCACTGTCGCGCCAACGTCTCCAACGAAATAAATTTTCCCGCTCCCGTAACTCCACATTCCCGCGAACGCCTTCGACTCGTTCGCGCTATTTACTATCATGAGTGTGAGCGTCGAATCGTTTTCTTCAGCCCGCAACGCGTAAACCGGATTTGTGAATTCCACTACGTCGCCTATTTGCGCGTCAAGCACTCCTGCATTATTCACTACTGTGCCGTTGCGTTCGCTTCCGCCAGCAAACTCGTAGTGCATGCTGAAGTTTTCCAAGAGAAAGTTTCCGTTGCTCGTCCCAAACTGCAGCACTAAACCGCCTTCGTTCAAAAACTCTTCCAGTTGTTGCATGTCCGCGTGCGTTGATTTCACCGAATGCGCTTCCAGCACTATCGTCTTGTACGAACTCTCGTTCGCGAGCAACAGTTCAAGCGCGTTGCTCGGCCCGCTTCCCCTGTAAGCATGCCTGTAATCAGCATCTTCAACATCTCCACTCGCGCTAGAGTAATACAAGTCCCACTCTAACCCAGAGCCGTTCAGCTTCTGCCACAACACTCCCCCCTCGTCGAGAAAATACGCGACTGGCGGTTTTGCCGTTCCAGTGTTGATAATACTTCCATTCGAGTCCGTCAAGTTGAAGTAAAACTCGTACTCCCAAGCGCCCAACTTTGACTTTGCCACTGCGTAATTTAATTCAAGCAGCCTTCCTGCTTTTGACTCGTTCAGCACGCGCGCCTCGCTCGCAAGCCCAATGCTCTGCACGTCGCCTGCACTCCAGTTTGCTGGAAAGCCTTTCGAGCGAACGAGCGAATCCGAAACTGCTTCAGCAGTGGAATAAATTTTCGCGTGCGCTTGAAAATCGCTTGCCTGCGCGCGCACGTCCTCCCACGCGAACGCGATGCTCAACACTACCAGCGAAAACAACGCCAACGCCAGCACGAAGTCAATAGAAAAAAACTGGCCTTTAGAAAAAAAATTGCCTTTGAAAAAATGTTTTTTATTCATCTCACTGCACTCCCTTTTTTTTCAATCTGCTTCAACCCACATTTTTTTTATTCCTGTTTCTCTCCATTTTTCCGCTTATTCCGCTTCAGCTTCAATCACTATCTGCCCTTCTTTATTCTTCACAGTGTTCGTCTTTCCGCTTTCAACGCCTCCCGACACGTTTGAAGAAATTATTGCTGTTGACTGGAACAATCCCTCGCCCCAGCTCACTGTAATAGTTTGAACGCTGTTTTCTATTGAAACGTTGTAACCCGTGTTGAACGCGAGCGTTGCTGGAAGCGTGAAAGAATGCGTGTAACCACCACCTACTATTGCTGCAGTGTTTATTTCTTGCGCTATCTTGTTGCTTGCTGTGCTCGCGTCCATTCGCAGCTTGTCCGACACGAATTCTGCTTCACGCGCGTTCATTGCAAGCGCGAGAAACGCGCTGATTACTATAAGCAAAGCAATAACCGCAACTAACTCTAACGCGGCTTGACCTCTGCAACTCGAACGCGCGTGCAACGCGCAACTGTTTTCCACTCCAGCCAACTCTAATGCTGCCTTGCCTTTGCAATCCACTCTCTTTCCCTCCGACATCACTCTTTAATGTTCAAAACAAGCAATTAAAACATTATTCTTGCAGGTGATGCTTGCCACTTACGTTGCTTCAAAGCTTTCAAGAATTTCAAACATTGGCGCGTATTTTTCTTTCTTGCCTTCAGCTTTTTCGAAAACGTACTGCAAGCGGTAAACTTTGCTTCGCTCTTGTTTGGCTTAATTTTTTTAAATTCTCTCTCGAAAAGATTTTTCATGAAAAAACTATTCCTGCTTTTCGGCTTGTTGTTGAGCGCGTTCCTGCTGTTCGGCTGCATTACTGGCGGAGAGCCGAGTGAAAACCCGGCGAACGAAAACCTCTCGATCGGAGTCAATAAATCTGATTCGGTCTCTTACACTTACTATTCCTCGCCTCTTTTCATGATTTACTACCCGCGAGGGTGGAAAGTCGACGACAGCGTGCAAGGCACGTTCCGCTTCGGTTCCCCCAAGGAAGATGCAGACGACATTATCATAGACGAGTTTATTGTTGAAATTTGGGAGGGAAGCGAAAGCACTCCTGCCGAATTCGAGGAATACGAGAAAACTTTAATGGTTGAAGGCGACGCTGTCACGAACAGAGAGGAAACTGTTTTCAACGGCAGGAACGCGTTCGTGATTGAAGTGGACGGTTCAGAGCCGAAATCAAGCACGCCAATGCTTTTCAAAACAGTTTTCTTCAGGAACGGAAAATGGGTTTACCGCTTGAACTACGGAATGGAAAAAAGCAAGAAAGACAAGTACGAGCCGGTAATGGAAAGCATTCTCGACCAGTTCATCGTCGGGTCTTACGGAACGTAGTGCCTGCAGGACGCTCGAAGTTCGCAAACCAAACTTTTTTAAAACTCTCCAACATCAACTCTCTTCAATTCGTGGGGAGGAGTGGATTCGGATGAAGATGAAGTACGTGCTGGCAGCGTTCGCGTTTCTCGCCTCTCTGGCGTTGGCGCAGGCTACTAGTTTTACTAACAGTACCGCGATTGGAGCTCAAATGAGCGATTGGGTGTGCTGGGGTTTCAACTCGCTCGTGCTTATCGCAGCGCTTGCAACAGTGGGAATAGGCGTTTGGGGCGGTGTAGAGAAAAGCCAGGCTGGAAGCGACCCGTTGAAAGACGAGAAAGCCAACAACAAAATCAAGGGCGCGATACTCGGAATAATCGCTATCCTCATAATATTCGGCTTGGGCACTACGGTCTTGAACTTGAACAAAGCGTGCCTTATCGATGTCGTCTGTTCGTTGAAAGGACCAGGCGCGTGCAACGTTCCTTGAATTTCTTTTTTTTTTTCTTTAATTTTTTTTCCCAGCAAACAAAGGCGAGTGAGTGGTTGCAGACCTTCTTCCAAACTGGCAGGTGCTAGCTTCAGTGGCAGCGCTCGCCAACGTGTTCTACGGTTTTATTCTTCAAAAATACGGGGATTTTACAGGCAACCCGCAGACGATGGCTAAAGGAAACGAAGAAATAAAGAAAGGCATTCAAACCGTCCTGCTTGTGCTGTTCCTCATGCTGTTCATCACTGCAATTTACGCTGGCTTCAGACAAGTTCCAATGCCCGGCTACTTGACTGTCGTCAGCATCGCCACTGGAGGGATAAGTGGAATAAGTTTCAATTCGAATCAAACTCTGAACAGCACTAGCGGGTGCGAACTTAACGCCGGCAATGGGAATTACTACTGCGACCCGATTGGGCACGCGCGTGCTTGGATCGACATTCAGGCAGGCACAATGCTTGCGGTTTATTCAATGGGTTTAATGATCACTTCCGTGTTTGAACCGCTCAGCACGCTGACCGTCAATGTTAACTTAGAGCCAGAAGGTTACGCACTTGGCACGGGTGGAAAGCTTTTCAGCGCTGGAGTTGGCGCTACTCCTTTTTCAGGCCTGCTGAGCGAGCCGTTGAAGGAAGTCAAAAACATGATGGGCGAAGCCGCTGGTATCATACAGCTTCTCGATCTCCAGCATGGCCTCTTGGACATTGCAGAATACGCAATGGCAGTGTTTCTTCCAATCGGAATAATCCTGCGCAGCTTCCCGCCAACCCGTCTAGTCGGAGCGTTTCTCGCGAGCCTCGGCATAGTATTATACCTCGTGTTTCCACTGACTTTTTACCTGCTCGACGTGCTCATGAAAGAGCCGTTCGAAAAATTGAGCAAATCAATCGGAAAACTCACGAGCACTGACAGCCTCATCACAATGATTGCAACGAGTTCGTTTCCGCCCGCGCAACTGCTTTTAGTAGATGTAAACTATTCCGTATTCCCCCCAACCATTGACTTTTCAAGAATGCTTCACGCTCCATTTGAACTTATTAAAACTCAAATAGACACAATATCCTCGCTCTTTCAAATACTTAACCTATTCGTGTTTATTTCAAAAGTCTTCCCCTTCTTCAGCCTCATCTTGTGCGTCATCTGCCTCTTCTCGTTCACGAAAGTATTGAGCTGATTTGAATAATTTTTCTTGCGTGTTCATTGAAGCGTCGAGCCGTGGTTTGAATGAAGCAACCTGCATTCTTTTCGTGTTCGCCGTTGTTTTTTCTCTTCTTGCTCTGCGCTTTGCCTACTGCTTTTTTTGTTGACCCGCCTCACGCTCAAGTGAAAAACAACAATGATGCACTCGCAAGCAGGCTGAACCATTACAACGCTTCAAGTTTCAGCTTGCCTTGGAACTGCGTTCCAAGCTACGACTGTCCTGTCTATTTTTTCGAATCCAAACTGTTCACTGCCTACCCTTCAGTAAACAATTTTCTTCCGCCAAGCAATAACGTTTCTTTCTTGTGGGGCTGGGGCGAAGACCACGGAGGCAGTTACGAAAAGCCTATTCCAAACGACCCGCGGTGCGGCGGTTATGGAGTTGCCTCGCGAGGCCCGAACGGCGAGCCTACCGCAGAGTTTTTCAAAGCCAACTTGACTCTAAAAATCTTCAACAACGAAACGAACTCCACGCAACAATTAAACAAGCAACTCGACTTGTGCCGCTATTCCTCTTGCTCCAGCATTCAAACGCCTTTCCAGTTAAACTTTTCAAACGAAGAACTCTCCAAAGCAATGCCTGCTTCCAACTCAACTGACTTTAACTTGAACGTAAAACTGAAAGGAAAAGTCGTCTTTCCTTACATTGAAACACGCACTATAACTTCGTACAGAGAATGCCCAGACGACTGCTCGGAAGGCTGCGAATGCGGGTGCCTTACAGACATGACAACGAGTTACCCCGACATGATTATAGAAGCGGAAAGCGAATTGAAATACATCGTGGCAAAGCCTGCTTCTGTTTCCAGTTTTGTTTCCAATCCTTTCTCTCGCGACGCAGCACTCAACACTGTCACTTTCTCGCAGAATTCAATCTACAAAGCTTACGCACTGCTTGATGAAAAAATAGTTTCAGCAGTTTATTTCTTCGAATTCGACAAGAAACGCCACGCGAATTACGGCTTCGAGTGGATTGAAAAAATCGAAGCGCAAAGCAAAGGAGTGAAAGCAAGCGATGCTGAAGCAATCACTACTGGATTTTCGAACGCAAGCGGGCTACTTGCATTAAAACTAGTAAATTGCTCTGATTATTCCACTCGCTTGTCCAACTGCGTTTCCGCAAACTCTTCAAACTGCAGTTCGCTCGAGCAATCCGTTGCTTCCTGCAACGTTCTTCCACAACGCTTTCACATCGCATTCACTGTTTCAAATGCTTTGCTTGGAACGCGGGAAATGAAAGTTTCCCAACGCGACGTTTTCAGCGAAAGCAAAGAAGCAGTTTTCAACAATTCTTTCCTCTCGAAAACTTTCCTTTCTCTTCAAGCGCAAAAACTTTCAGAAGAAAAAGTAAAGGCAACCGCCTTCCTGAAAAACGAATACAGCTTGCCTATTCCGAGCGCTCAAATTAGTTTTTCAACGCGAGAAATAAATTCGTCGTGCGTTACTGACTTGCTCGGCTCGTGCGCTGTTGAATTGTTCTCGAACGCGAATGAAACTATTTCAATTCAAGCGAGTTTCGCCGGAAGCAATGAACTCGAGCCAGCTAAAGCAAGCCACCAACTGCTAATCCCGCCAAAACGAGAAAACGTTTTCGGAGTGCTCACATTCTTAATAGCAATCGTAATCGGGTTGGGCGGAGGCTTTCACTTCCGTTTTTTCAAGTAATTCAGCCATTTATAAAGGCTGAAAGTATACTTTCACTGTTTATAAACAAAATGCTAAAAATGCGTATCTATTTAAATACTGTGAAAGTATACTTTCACTATGTATCTGGATAGGGAAGAGGAAGCGCCTGCATTCCGTTTGCTGGGTGGAAAGGAGGCTCTTGCTTTGATTGGCCCGCGCAGGGCTGGAAAAACTGTTCTAGCGTTGAGGTTGCTTGAAGACTGGAAGCAAAAAGGCGGCGTCAGCCAGTATTTTGACTTGGAGGCATTGTCTGCGCCTTCTAATGCTAAGGACTTGGCGCGTGAGATAGAGAAAATTCCGAAAGGCGGCTTGGTTGTTTTAGATGAAGTGCAGGTCATTGAAAATTGGGTTAAAGTAGTTCGAGGGGAAGTTGAAAGTGGGCAACGTCGCATTCTCGTGACTGGTTCGAGCGCTTCCCTGCTTTCTAAAGAGATTGCTTCTTCGCTTGGCGGCCGTGCTATTCCGGAAGTCGTGCTCCCTTTATCTTTTAGGGACGCGAGAAAATGGGGCTTGACGTCTTTGGATGAATACTTGCGCGTTGGCGGTTACCCCGAGTGCGTTTTGAGACCGAATGAAGCCTCTCGTTTGCACAAGCTTTACTTGGAGTTGACTGTATTACGTGATGTTGCTTCTAGAAATGGAATTCGTGAGATAAAGCCCTTATCTGATTTGGCTTTGCTGTTGTTGTCTGAAACCGGCAAAGTTGTTTCAGCAAAAAAAACTTCAAGCGTGCTTGGCATAAGCCAGCCTACCTTCCGTTCTTTTGTTCAAGCGTTGAATGATGCGTTTCTAGTTTTTTCCGTTCCACCTTTCATCCGTTCTCCGCGCGAGAAAATAGTGGCTGATGCAAAGCATTATGCTTTTGACACTGGATTGCAAGCATCAGTAAGCATTTCAGCTCAAGAAGATTACGGGCGCAGGCTTGAAAACGTGGTGGCAATCGAATTCGCCCGCAAAGGATATTCGCTTTCCTACTTTAAAAACAGCGAAGCAGAATGCGATTTTATAGCCCAAAAAACAGGCGAGCAAACGCTTGCAGTGCAAGTTTGGAGTGGAGAAGGAAAAATTCCTGAAAGAGAATGGGCTGGATTGGAAAAAGGCATGAAACTAGCTAGTAACATGAACGCGCTACTGCTCACAAAAGAAAAAACAGACGAAGAAAAAAAAGGCGTAATGATAAAAACAGTAGAAGAATGGCTTGCAGGCAATTCATTGTAAACAATCTATTCTTCAGTTGCCTCTAGCCCATTCGTATTGCAATAACGCTGAATTATAGCGCTGGTTGCTTGAATAAGCATACAATTGCCCTATAATCCTCACGTCCTGCCCTTTTTTGAAGCGTTGAAACGATGCATAATCATACCTTGCAGTGTTCCATTCCAGCGTTCCAATCCCTTTTTCGTTCAGCACATACTCCACTGTTCCATTTCTAACGTCGAGCAATTCTTTCGACACTATATTAACGCGCAATGTTTTTTGGCGTGGAACAAAAGCTCTAGCGTCGCGATTTGAAGTTTCCATCCGCCCAATTCTTACTCCGCACCCACTGTAGAAAGCCATCAGCGATTCTACTGCGTTTTTTGCTTGCTGCCTGTCTTCTTCACGAATTCCTATTTGTTGCAATAATTTGTCCAGTTTTTTTGCACTCTTTCTAACGTGCCCAAGCGAAAGGAATACTTCAAAATCATCTGTATTCCCCCAACACGCTGCTGCTCCTCTCCACAATTCCGCCAAGTCTGAATGGACTAACGGAGTTTTTCCTTTCAACGCTATACGCTGCATTCCAGACACTAACTTGCGTTCCCTGCCTCTCGCCAAAGAATCTGCTTCTCTCTCTTCTCTTTCTTTAATTGCAAACCAAACACGACCGTCGTCGTTTTCAGGCTTAAACACTGCAGAAAGCCTGTTCGGCAATGCGAGCGGGTTCCCTCCCCTAAGCAAGTACCTTTCAAGCGCTCTAACCTGCTGCGGGCTAGCGCGTTCATCAAAATCATAACTAGCCATCCTGCTTCCAGCCATGCATTCTTATTTGCAAAAACTCGTATTTAAAGGCGCATGCTTGAATTTAGATGTTCCTCGGGTCAGTGATTTTTCCTTTTACTGCGCTTGCTGCTGCAGTCGCGGGTGAAGCCAAGTAAACTTTGCTTCGAGAGTGGCCCATTCTTCCAACGAAATTCCTGTTAGTAGTCGCGATGCACGTTTCTCCTTCTGCGAGAATTCCCATGTGCCCGCCCAAGCAAGGCCCGCATGTTGGCGGAGAAATTATTCCTCCAGCATCCATGAATATTTTCAACAACCCTTCAGTCATTGCCTGCTTGTAAATGCTCGGAGTTGCTGGAACGACTATCATTCGAACTCCTCCAGCTACTTTTCTTCCCTTCAAAATTTCAGCTGCAACCTCCAAATCCTCATACCGTCCGTTCGTGCAGCTTCCAATTACTACTTGGTCTACTTCAACGTCTGAGAAACTGCTTGCCGGCTTTACGTTGCTCGGCAAGTGAGGTGCTGCAACCATTGACTCTATCTGCCTGCCGTCAAACTCGAATTCCTTCTCGTACACTGCGTCAGGATCGCTTTTGAAAATCTTGTAAGGAAGAGTTGAATGCTGTTTCACATACAGCAAAGTCTTGTAGTCAGGCTCGACAATCCCGCTTTTCGCTCCTGCTTCTACTGCCATGTTGCACATTGTCAAGCGTTGCGCGAGAGTCATTTCCTTCACAGCATCGCCTGCAAACTCCATTGCTTTATAGAGCGCGCCGTCCACTCCAATTTCTCCGATAATTTTCAAAATAACGTCTTTCCCAGTAACCCATTTGCGGAGAGTCCCGTGCACTTTAAACCTGAAAGTTTCAGGCACGCGGAACCACAATTCTCCAGTAGCCCACACTGCTGCTGTTTCAGTAGAGCCTATTCCAGTCGAAAACGCGCCGAGCCCGCCGTAAGTGCACGTGTGCGAGTCAGCGCCCACCATCACTAACCCCGGGCGCGCTATTCCTTTCTCAGGAAGCAGTTCGTGTTCTATCCCAACGTTTCCGCCTTCATAAAAGTGTTTTATTCCCTGCTTGCGCGCGAACTCGCGCAGCATCTTGCAATTGCCAGCGCTTTTAATGTCCTTGTTGGGAGTAAAGTGATCGAGCACGATGACTACTTTGTTCGAGTCCCACACTTTCTTCGCGATCTTTTCAAACTCCATTACTGCCAACGGGCCGGTAATGTCGTTCACCAGCGAATAATCAATCTTGCTCGTAACCATTTCTCCAGCGTGCACTTCTTTTTCTACAGAACTTGAAAAAATTTTTTCAGTAATCGTCAAACCCATTCTCAACCACCAAAACAATCAAAAATATTGCGAAACCAACCAGTCAAAACAATCGACAACACGAACACGTGTTGTCGAGCAGTCGACGATTTCGACTGCGGCCGAAATGTCGACAAGTCAACAGCAGTTGACTGTGTCGGCAACAAGCCGACTCAACTGCAAAACTATTCAAAACAATTCAAAACCACCCAGACGAAACTATACTTTCGCTTTCTTTGCCTTAATGAACGCGACAAGCCCGCCTGCATCGAGAATTTCCTTAATCTCGCCAGTGAACGGCGGAAAGCGGATTATTTCTCCTGGTGCGATTATTTCTCCAGTCTGCAAATGCACTGCAATCTTTCCGTCAAGCTTTCCAGCATCCTTGCACACTATAACTGGCAGTCCTAAGTTAATAGAATTCCTGAAGAAAATGCGCGCGAAACTCTTCGCAATAACTACCTTCACTCCAGCTGCCTTCAACGCAATAGGCGCGTGCTCTCGGCTGCTCCCGCACCCGAAATTCTTTCCAGCAACAATAATCTCATGCGGAACATTCGAAAACTCCTTGTCGTAGTCTTCCATCGCGTGCTTTCCCAGCTCGCTCGCGTCCGTAGAACTCAAGTAACGCGCTGGAATAATCACGTCCGTATCAACATTGTCCTTGCACTTGTAAACAACCGCCTCGATTTTATCTTCCACTCTGCATCACCTTAAAAAACAACATTTATCCCGCCATACGCAAAAACAAAAAATACACGCAAATACTTTTTTTCCCCTTTCAAACTCTGCAACTGCTGTTCGTGCTTTATTTTCTTTTGCTGAACTTTTCCCTGTACAATTTCATCAACGGAGTCATTTTTCTTTCAGGAGCTTTTACGCTCTTCATTCTCTTCCTTATTTCTTCTTCGCTTAATTTCACGTTCAGTTTTCGCGCGTGAATGTCTATTTCAATAACATCGCCATCGTGCACTATTCCAATCACTCCGTTGTTAAACGCTTCAGGCTCTACGTGGCCGATGCACGGCCCGCGCGTTCCTCCGCTGAAACGCCCGTCTGTAATCAACGCGACTTTCTTGAAGCCAGCTCCTGCTATCGCGCTTGTCGGCGTGAGCATTTCAGGCATTCCCGGCGCGCCAGCAGGCCCGAGAAAACTAAGCACTACCACATCGCCTTCCTTGATTTTCTTTTCCTTCACTGCCTTCAAAACGCTTTCCTCGTCCGTGAAAACTTTCGCAGGCCCTGTTATTTTCATCGCGTCTTCGCTTACTGCAGTTTGCTTTACAACGCTCGAGTCAGCCAAGTTTCCTTTCAACACTGCTATTCCGCCTTCCTTGCTGTAAGCGTTTTCAAGAGTGCGAATCACTTTATCATTCAAAATTTTTCCTTCCTCTGCAAGCTGCTTGATGCTCTTTCCGCTTACAGTCTGCGAGTCTTTTAGTTTTCCCTTCAGCCTGTTGAGAATTGCTGGAACGCCTCCTGCAGCGTCAACATCCTCCATGCGGTGCTCGCCTGCAGGCGAAACTTTGCAAATGTTAGGAGTTTTCCTAGAAATCTCGTCGAACAAACTCAAAGGCAATTCGATTCCCACTTCAGCAGCTATCGCAGGCAAGTGAAGAGCAGTATTTGTGCTCCCGCCCATTGCCATGTCCACCATTACTGCATTCTCGAACGCGTTGCGCGTCATTATTTTCCTAGGAGTAACTCCCTTCTTCACGAGTTCAACAATTCTCTTTCCAGTCTCGAACGCAATCTTTTTTCTCTTCTCGCTCACTGCGAGCGGAGTTGCTGAGCCGTTCAAGCTCATTCCAAGCACTTCAGTCATGCACGCCATCGTGTTCGCTGTAAACAATCCCGCGCAACTGCCTGCACTCGGGCAAGCTGCACACGCGAGCGCTTCAGCTTGCTTCAAGTCCCCGCCTGCCTCTACTTTCCCAACTGCTTCAAACACTGAAATCAAGTCAACTTTCTTTCCTTGAAACACTCCTGCCTTCATCGGGCCTCCAGTCAGCATTATTGCAGGCAAATCCAATCTTCCTGCAGCCATGAGCATTCCCGGAGTAATTTTATCGCAATTAGTAACCCCAACCCACCCGTCGAGAGAATGGGACAGCATCATTATTTCCACGTTGTCTGCAATGTGCTCGCGTGAAGGCAAACTCAAGCGCATTTCAACATGCATTGCTATGCCATCGCAAACTCCAGGCACTCCCCACTCGAACGGAACTCCGCCAGCCTCGCGCACTCCGCGCTTTACTTCCTCAGCCAATTCCTTCAAGTGAACGTGCCCTGGAATAATGTTATTGTAAGAATTAGCGATTCCAATGAACGGCTTTTCAAAGTCCTCGTCCTTCAAACCGCTAGCGCGCAAAAGCGAACGATGAGGCAGAGTCTCCACTGATTTTTTCAAAACGTCACTGTGCAAAAACACCACCCAAAACTCACAATACCTTCTCTAATTGAAAGCTTTTAAACACTCATTTTCCTCTCGAAACAACCAGTTTTCCAAACTATTTTCCTTCCACTCCACTGCTTGCGTGCGCGCTTCCATTTTCCGCGTTCTACTTCAACACTTTCCCAGTTTCCAAAAACCACAAGTACAAGTCCAATTCAGCCAAGCTCAAACCGCATTTTTCGCCTATTTCCTCCAGCAGCTCTTCAATGCGCAAATAATTTTTTTTATTCAAAATCTTCCCCTTCAGCTTCTTCATTTTCCTGCTTCGCGCAAGCAAGTCAAGAATGTGAAAATCAATTATCGCCACGTTCTTGAACCCAATGTTCCGCAAGAAATGGCTTGCCTCCTTAAACCCTAATCCGTTCACATTTTCAACAAGCCACTCTCTCGCTATTCGTTCATTTTCAAAAGAATGAATTTTTTTCTTCAACCCTTTCGCAAATTTCCTCGCCTCAAAAATATACTTCGCGCGAGCGTTCGGAAAACGATGGCCAAGCTGTTTCAGCCTTCGCGCCAGCATTTCCTGCGTGCTCGCAGCAAACTCTTGCTTCATCTCCTGCTGAATTTTGATTGTTCTCTCAGCGTTAAAATTAGCGGTTAAAATGCAGAAGCAAAGCTCTGAAAAAATCGTTTCGCTCGAACTCCTGCCAACTCGCTCGAATTCTTTCATGCGAGCGTCAACAGTTTTTTTCACTGGAGAGTTTTTCAACAGCTCTATTTCGTTTGTCAAGTTCACTTTTCTCACTTCACTCATTTCAATAAACACTCTCAATTTCTCGCACGTTCAAACTATTGCAGTTTTTCCTACTTGCTTTTCCACAATCCATGCAAATTGCAGTACTCCCTCGCAACAATGCTGTTTGCTTTTACTTCAAACTCTGCCTCAGGCTTTTCCCCAGGCTTCAAATACTTCCTGTACACACGCCCATCCGCAACCACTTCAACAAACTCTATGAAATGCTTTTCCTCCATCGGGTGCGCTACAGAACCAACTTTCACTTTCACTCCGCTCGCAGTCTTTTCAACCACTGGAACGTGCTTCTCATTCCCAGCATCCAGAGTTTTTTCAACAAGCAAGTTCATCGGCTTCCCGCAGCACACAAGCTGGCCTGCGCTCGCATGCACCACCTCGACAATATTCCCGCACACGCTGCACTTGTACACTTCATTCAACAAAACCATTCAAAACACCTCTCAAAACAATTTAAAACCACCGCAATACAATTCAGAACTACTCCTATATTTTTCCAACCAAGCCTATTCCCGGCTTGAGCGTTTTGCTTCCAGGCTTCCAGCTCACAGGGCAAACATGCCCCTTGTTCTCGCGCACGAACTTTGCAGCCTGAAGCTTTCTCAAAATTTCTTCAGTATTCCTTCCCACGCTATTGTCATGCATTTCAAGCGCCTTGATTACCCCGTCCGGGTCTATAATAAAACTTGCCCGCAGCGACAAGCCCGCCTCTTCAATGTACGTTCCGAACGCAGTGCAGATTTTTCCAGTCGGGTCAGCAGCCATGGGATACTCTACTTTTTTTATCGCCGGAGAGTTGTCATGCCACGCCTTGTGCGCAAACACCGTATCCGTGCTCATGCTCATAACTTCTGCTCCTGCCTTCTTGAACTCCGCGTAATAATTCGCCGCTTCCTGCAATTCAGTCGGGCACACGAACGTAAAGTCCGCAGGATAGAAAATCACTACCAGCCACTTGCCCTTAAAATCCGAAAACTTCGTTTTCCTGACTTCCTCCTTCTGGAACACTTCAAACTCCAAGTCAGGTACTTTCTCATTTATTTTCACCATATCTTCACCTCTCATTTACCTCACACGTTATCCAACTTCAACACCTTTTAGTTTGAAAACATTTATAAACATGTTTGTTTATAACTATTTCATGGTTCGATTTTCAAACTCTGCCCTCTTGGAAATGCTGATGGAAAACTCGCGTGCTTCCTTCACTGAGCTTGCGAAAAAATTCGGCGTGACGGAGACTGCGGTTAGAAAGCGCGTGAGGAAGATGGAGCGCGACGGAACGATTCGCAAGTACACTGTCGAGTTTGACGCGAAGAAGCTTGGTTTTCAAGTGCGTGCGCTCGTTGGAATAGACACTAAGCCCGAGTGTTTTATTCCCGCGATAGACAAGCTCAAGAAGATGAAGAAAGTCTCTTCACTCTACTCTTCAAGCGGGGACCACATGATAATGGTTGACTGTATGTTCGAGGATTCGAACGGCTTGTCCGCGTTCATCAAGAAAATAGAGCAAATCGAGGGCATTACAAAAATCTGCCCCTCTCTCATTCTAGAGAAAATAAAGTAATTTTCAAGTTAAAATTTTTCTTCATGCACTCTTTCAACAAACTCTTTCTTGTAATCTTCGTCCGAGTGCGGCTCGATTTTTTCTTTCGGCTTTCCTATTGCAAGCATGCATAATATGCGAAAGCCTTCTGGAATTTCCAGCACTTCTTTCACAAATTCTTCAGCGTTTTTTCCGTCGCTTCTTTCACTTGCACCCAGCACGTTCCAAGCCCTAACTCTGTTGCCTGAAGCATCATATGTGCAACAGCAATCGAACAGTCTTCAACCCACCTATTGCCTTTCTTCATGTCAGCGCACACGACTATTACTGCAGAAGCGCCTTCAACAAGCGCGCTCCACTTCGTTGCTTTCGCGAGCTTCTTCGCTTCTTTTCCTTTCACTACCATGGAGTGAACCCCTGTTTGTGGACAGTCAGTTAAGCTTCACACGCATTTAAAATTCCTGCTTCGAACTCGTTTGGCGGCATGTATCCTATGGATGAATGCAGCCTCTTTTTGTTGTACACCTCCTCGATGAACTCTTTCA